>JAQGNC010000354.1 GCA_028292065.1 Betaproteobacteria bacterium | reverse complement strand
GAAACGCCCTGTTCGCTTCGAGGAAGCGCGTGGTCGTCTTCGCATCGCCGGGCTGGTAGCCGTCGCGGCAGACCTCGTCGTAGGCTTTCAGGCGTTGGGTGCTCACTTTGCCCGCGGCCATGCGCGCGGCGCCCGGCTCGAGCATCAGCCGGAGCTCGAACACGTCGTTGATGTCCTTCAGCGTGACCGGCATGACCATGTAGCCCCGCCGCGGGATTGCACGCACCAGCCCGTCGTGCGAGAGCTTGGTCAGCGCCACGCGAACCGCCGCCTTGCCGAGCTTGTAGTGCGTAGCCAGCTGGCTTTCGGAGATCTCGCTGCCCGGCGCAAACGCGCAGCTGATGATGTCGCGGCGCAGTCGCTCGTACGCACGCTCGGTCAGCAAAGGAATGGTCACGCCCATGGTGGAATTTTAAAGAGTGGGGGGTGACATGGCAATGTAGGCGTTCGTGAAGGGTGAAGGGTGAACGGGGCAAGGGCAGTGAACGGGTGAACGAGTGAACGGGTGAAGGGTGAAGGGTGAAGGGTGAAGGGTGAAGGGTGAAGGGTGAAGGGTGAAGGGTGAAGGGTGAAGGTCTAGGGCGGTGAACGGGTGAGGGGGTGGATGTCATTGCGAGGAGCGCGGCGACGAAGCAAACCCGAGGCGCTCGGTTCTTGAACTTCGCTCTTCGCGTTCACCCGTTCACCCATTCACCCGTTCACCGCTTTCAGCGCACACTCCGCCGCGGTTGCGCAAGGGAGCGGGGGCCGCTTACATTCTGCATCAAACCGGGGTCTGACCCCACAAAACCGGGGTCAGACCCCGTCCGCCCAGTGAACACCACCGACTCGCCGCGTCACGCTCACGTCGTCGTGCTCGCCACGTTCGCGACGCAGATGGTCGTGGCGATGTCGAACTCGACACTGCCGACGATCGCACCGAAGCTCGCCGAGGCACTCGGCGTCGAGCCTGCGCTGATCGGCTACCAGGTGAGCATGCTCTTCGGCGCCGCGGTGGTCGGCACGTTGTTCGGCGGCAGCTGCACGCGACGTCTCGGCGCGTGTCGCACGATGCAGCTCAGCATCGCGCTTTGCGCCGCGGGTCTCATGACGATGATCGTGCCGAGCGTGTGGGCGATCGTCGCAGGCTCGCTCGTCGCGGGCTTCGGCCAAGGCATCCTCAACTCCGCCACCGCGCATCTGCTCGTCGCGTACACGCCCGCTGCGCGGCGCAACCTGCTCTTCTCGATCAAGCAGAGCGGGGTGCCTTTCGGCGGCATGGTCGTCGCGCTGACCGCGCCTGCTATCGCGCTGGCGCTGGGCAGTGGGCGGTGGCGGTGGTCGTCGTGATGATCGTGATCGTCATCGCACTGGTGCAGCCGATGCGCGCAGCGTGGGACGCCGATCGCGACCGCGACGCCGACCCGAACCCGCAGAAGCTCGGCGGCGTCCCGCTCGTGCTCTCGCAGCCTGCGCTGCGCTGGATCTCGCTCACCGGGCTCCTGTTCTCGAGCGTGCAGCGCTGCCTGCTGACTTTCACCGTGATCTACCTCGTCGCCGAGCGCGGCTACTCGCTGATCGAGGCCGGCGTCATGCTCTCGCTGATCCAGGCCGGAGGCATCGTCGGCCGCCTGGCGTGGGGCTGGATCGCCGACCGCTGGTCCAGCACTTCGGTGCTGCTCATCATCGCCGCGGTCACCGTCGTCGACACTTTCGCGCTGATCGCGCTGCAGGCCGACTGGCCTCGCGCCGCGGTATACGCGATGTTCTTCGTATTCGGCGCGGCGGCGCTCGGCTGGAACGGGGTGCTGCACGCCGAGACCGCACGGCTGAGCCCGCCGGGGCTCGCCAGCGTCGTCGCGGGAGGTTCGACCTTCTTCGTCTTCGCGGGCGTGCTGATCGGGCCTTCGGTCTTCGCGCTGCTCTATCCGCTGATCGGCAGCTACAGCGCCACGTTCGGCGTGCTCGCGCTCGCCGCGGCGGGCGGCGGTGCGCTCGTCCTCGTCGCGCGCCGCGACGCTCGCGGCGCGCTCGGGCGCGCTGCATGACTCGAACTCCGTATCGGGCGGAGCGCATGCGTTGACGGCGTCGGAGCACGCGAAGGCCCCGGCGATCCCGCGCGGCACCGTGATCGCCGTGATCGCCGTGGTCGCCGTGACGACGATGGCGCAAGTCGCTTCGGTGATGGGTATTGCGGTGTTTCCGGTGATCGCCCCGCGCCTCGCGGCGGAGATGGGCATCCCATCGGCGATGATCGGCTACCAGATCAGCCTCATCTTCGGCACCGAGACGGTGTTCTCGCCGCTCATGAGCTTCGCGGTGACGCGCTGGGGCGCGTGCCGCACGACGCAGGTGGGGCTCGGCTGCTGCGTGGCTGCGATGGCGCTGGCGCTCACCTCGTCGCTCGCCGCGCTCGCCGCGACCTCGATGCTGCTGGGGACTTCGATGACGCTGATGACGCCGGCGTCGACACACCTGCTTTTCCGCTTCAGCCCGGCGCGCAACCGCAATCTGATCTTCTCGATCAAGCAGACCGGCGTGCCGATGACGTGCTGCATCGTGATCGCTTTCCTCCACCCGGGGTGGCCCGGTGCGCTGATCGGCGCGTTTTTCGTGATCTTCGGCGCGGCCGGGGTCGGCTGGAACGGGCTTTTCCTGGCGGAAGTGGCGCGAAGCAGCCCGCGCGGAATGGTGAGTGTCGCCACGAGCGCGGCGATGACGTGGAACTTCGCGGGCATCCTGCTGGGGCCGGCGGTATTCGCGACGGTCTTCAAATTCACCGGGAGCTACACGCTCACTTACGGCCTGCTCTCGCTCGTCGCGCTGTGCGGCGTGCTCTCCCTGCTCATGTCCGCGTCGGCGGGGCGCCGGGTATAGTCGCGGGATGAGCTTCATCCTCGCGCTCGACCAGGGCACGACGAGCTCGCGTGCGATCGTCTTCGACCGCAGCGGCGCGATACGCGCGCTCGCGCAGGCCGAGCTCGAGCCGATCTATCCGCAGCCCGGCTGGGTCGAGCACGACCCGAACGAGATCTGGGCCACTCAGCTCGCGGTCGTGACCGAAGCGCTCGCGCGCGGAGGCATCGAGCCGCGCGAGATCGCCGCGATCGGCATCACGAACCAGCGTGAGACGACGATCGTGTGGGACCGCGAGACCGGCCAGCCGGTGCACAACGCGATCGTGTGGCAGGACCGGCGCACCGCCGGCGATTGCGATGCGCTGAAGGCAGCCGGCTACGCCGAAATGATCGCCGCGAAGACCGGTCTGGTGCTCGACGCTTATTTCAGCGGCACCAAGCTGAAATGGATACTCGATAACGTTCCCGACGCGCGCCAGAAGGCCGCGGCAGGGCGGCTCCTCTTCGGCACGGTCGATACGTGGCTCGTGTGGAAGCTCACCGGCGGGAAGCTCCACGCGACCGACGTGACGAACGCCTCGCGCACGCTGCTTTTCGACATCCATCGCGGCGCGTGGGACGACGCGCTGCTCGCGCTGTTCGACGTGCCTCGCGGGATGCTGCCGCAGGTGGTGCCTTCCAGCGGCGTCATCGGCGAGACCGCGGGCAACATCCTCGCCGCGCGTATCCCGATCGCCGGCATCGCCGGAGACCAGCACGCCGCGCTTTTTGGGCAACGCTGCGTTTCACCGGGCATGGTGAAAAACACCTACGGCACCGGCTGCTTCATGCTGATGCACACCGGGGGCACGCCGATACGCTCGCGCAACCGGCTCGTCACGACCGCGGCGTGCACCAGCGGCAGCGATCCTGCGTATGCCCTCGAAGGCAGCGTCTTCGTCGCGGGAGCGGCGGTGCAGTGGCTGCGCGACGGGCTGGGGATCATACGCACATCGGCGGAGGTCGAAAGTCTGGCCGCCTCGGTGCCCGACAACGGCGGCGTCTATCTCGTTCCCGCTTTCACCGGGCTCGGCAGCCCGCACTGGGACCCGTATGCGCGCGGGGCGATCGTCGGCCTCACCCGCGGCGCGACCGCGGCTCACATCGCGCGCGCAGCGCTCGAAAGCATCGCCTACCAGACCGCGGACGTGCTGCGCGCGATGCAAAGCGATGCCGGAATCGCGCTGGCGCAGTTGCGCGTCGACGGCGGCGCGACCGGCAACGATCTCCTGATGCAGTTCCAGGCCGACGTGCTCGGGGTGCCGGTGGTGCGCCCGCAAGTGCACGAAACCACCGCGCTGGGCGCGGCTTACCTCGCGGGACTCGCGGTCGGCTACTGGACGAGCGCTGCCGAGATCGACCGCCAGTGGCAGGCGGAGCGGGTATTCGAGCCTTCGATGTCGCGCGATCACGCGCAGGCGCTGATGAGCCGCTGGGCGAGGGCGCTCGAGCGGGCGAAAGGCTGGGCGGACTGAGCCGACACCTCTGAACGTCTCGAAGTTGTCATTGCGAGGAACACGGTGACGAAGCAATCTCGAGGCGCTCGCAACGGCTTAATGACGCTTGCCGTGCGCCACGAGGTCGCCGCGTCGCCCTTGCCGGCTCCTCGCGATGACACCTGAAGAATCTCCTGGTGCTCGCGCGTTATCGGCGTGTCGCCCGCTCAGGACACGTCGGGCTTGAGCTCGACCTTGTACCGCTTCGCCCGCGCCGCGTAGTTCGCGCCGATGCGGTTGATCCGCTCGATCTCCTCCGGGGTCAGTTGCCGCACGACTTTGCCCGGCGAGCCCATGACCATCGAGCCGTCGGGAATCTGCTTGCCTTCGGTGATCAGCGAGTTCGCGCCGATCAGGCAGTTCTTCCCAATCACGGCGTCGTTGAGGATCACGCTCTTGATGCCGATCAAGCTGCCGTCGCCGATCGTGCAGCCGTGCAGCATCGCCATGTGGCCGACGCTGACGTTCTTGCCGAGGGTGAGCGGGTGGCCGGGGTCGACGTGCACCACGCAGCCGTCCTGCAGCTGTGAGCCTTCTCCGATCGTCACCACGTCGTTGTCGGCGCGCACCACGCAGTTGAACCAGATGCTCGCATCGTTTTCGAGCACGACCGAGCCGATGACCACCGCGTTCTCCGCGATCCAGTAATCGCCTTTGCAGACGACCCGCTTGTCCCCGAGGCTGTATTTCATGAGCGTATCCCGATTGATGAACGCGCCGATTATACAAGCGCGTAAAAAGCAAACGGCCGGCTTTCGCCGGCCGTTCGATTGGTGAAGGGCTTACCCGTTCACCCGTTCACCGCATTACAGCAGAGGCACGATCAACAGCGCGACGATGTTGATGATCTTGATCAGCGGGTTGATCGCGGGGCCCGCAGTGTCCTTGTAAGGATCGCCCACGGTGTCGCCGGTGACCGCCGCCTTGTGGGCGTCGGAGCCTTTGCCGCCGTGGTTGCCGTCTTCGATGTATTTCTTCGCGTTGTCCCACGCGCCGCCGCCGGTCGTCATCGAGATCGCGACGAAGAGCCCCGTCACGATCGTCCCGATCAGCAGGCCGCCCAGGGCGCGCACGCCGGCGCCGGGTCCCATCGCCCAGTTCATGATCAGCGCGAGGACGATAGGCACCAGGATCGGCAGCAGCGAAGGCACGACCATCTCCTTGATCGCCGCGCGGGTGAGCATGTCGACCGCGCGCGAGTAATCGGGCTTGGCGGTGCCTTCCATGATCCCGGCGATTTCCCGGAACTGCCGGCGCACTTCGACGACCACCGCACCCGCGGCGCGTCCGACCGCCTCGAGCGCCATCGCGCCGAAGAGGTAAGGCACCATACCGCCGATGAACAGGCCGATGATCACCGCCGGATCGGACAGCGAGAACTCGGCGGCCTTGCCGGCGATCTGCAGGTTGTGGGTGTAATCCGCGAAGAGCACCAAAGCGGCGAGACCGGCGGAGCCTATCGCGTAGCCTTTGGTGACCGCCTTGGTCGTGTTGCCGACCGCATCGAGCGGATCGGTCACCGCACGCACCGATTCCGGCAGGTCCGCCATTTCGGCGATGCCGCCGGCGTTGTCGGTGATCGGGCCGTAGGCGTCGAGGGCGACGATCATGCCGGTCATCGACAGCATTGCGGTCGCGGCGATCGCGATGCCGTAGATCCCCGCGAGCTGGAAAGCGACGCCGATCGATATGCACACGGCGAGCACGGGGAGGGCAGTCGATTTCATCGACACGCCGAGGCCTGCGATGATGTTGGTCGCGTGACCGGTGGTCGATGCCGAAGCGACATGCCTCACCGGCGCGAACTCGGTCGCGGTGTAGTACTCGGTGATCACGACCATCGCGGCGGTGAGCGCGAGCCCGACGAGCGCGGAGCCGAAGAGCGCGTTGCGCAGCTCGGGGCCCATCATCGCGTCGGTGATGAACCAGAACGCGATCGCGGCAAGCACGCCCGAGACGATGACGCCTTTATACAGCGCGCCCATGATCTTGCCGCCTTCGCTCGTTTTGACGAAGAAGGTGCCGATGATCGACGCGATGATCGACGCGCCGCCGAGCACGAGCGGGTAGATGATCGCGGTCTCGACGCCGGGCCTGCCCGCGAAGAGCAGGCCGCCGAGCAGCATCGTCGCAATGATCGTCACGGCGTAGGTTTCGAAGAGGTCCGCGGCCATGCCGGCACAGTCGCCGACGTTGTCGCCGACGTTGTCCGCGATCACCGCGGGGTTGCGCGGGTCGTCTTCGGGTATGCCCGCTTCGACTTTACCGACGAGGTCGGCGCCGACGTCAGCACCTTTGGTGAAGATGCCGCCGCCGAGGCGCGCGAAGATCGAGATCAGCGAGCCGCCGAAAGCGAAACCGACGAGCGCGTGCAGGGCGACGTCCCCGCCCCACATCAGCGCTGCGAACCAGTAATACGCGACCACGCCCAGCAGGCCGAAGCCCACCACCAGCATGCCGGTGATCGCGCCGCCCCTGAAAGCGATCTTGAGCGCGGCGTTGATGCCGTTGCGAGCGGCTTCGGCGGTGCGCACGTTGGCGCGCACCGAGATCCACATGCCGGTGTAGCCCGCGAGTCCCGAAAGGACGGCGCCGAAGAGGAAGCCGAGCGCGGTGGGCCAGTTCAGCACGAAGCCGAGGACGAGGAACAGGACCACACCGACGATGGCGATGGTCGTGTACTGGCGGTTGAGGTAAGCCTGCGCGCCCTGCTGGATCGCGGCGGCGATTTCGCGCATGCGGTCGTTGCCGCTGGGCTGGGCCAACACCCACTTGATCGACCATCCGCCGTAAACGAGGGCGGCAACCGAACAGGCAACCGCGAAGATGAGATACGACTCCAACGACTGCATGATCACTCCCTTGTGTTAATCGGCCGTTTAAGCGCTTGCGGCTGGCCGTTATGCCACTTTCCTGCCACTCCTTTGGTGCTGTGCTTTTTAGCTGCGCTGGTTTTCGGCTTTCGTTTCCAGCGCTTTGATGATCTTCTCGCGGATCTCTTCGAGCGGGCCCGGACCGTTGATCGCGATGTAGCGGGGCGCGACCGCTTCGCCGCTGCCGGCCAGGTCG
>JAQGNC010000317.1 GCA_028292065.1 Betaproteobacteria bacterium | reverse complement strand
GGGTCGCCCGCGCGTCCTTCAGCGACGAGCTTCGCGTGCGGATGCTTGCGCGGGTCGCAATCGTAAAGGCCGGTCTGGTCGGTGAGGATGACGAGCACGTCGGCTTCGATCAGGTTGGTCACCATCGCGCCGAGCGTGTCGTTGTCGCCGAACCTGATCTCGTCGATCGCGACGGTGTCGTTCTCGTTGATGATCGGGATCACGCCTAAGCCGAGCAGTGTGCGCAGAGTCGATCGCGCGTTCAGATAGCGTTTGCGGTCGGCGAGGTCTTCGTGGGTGAGCAGCACCTGCGAAGTGATGAGGCCGTGCTCGCGAAAGCACGATTCGTACACCTGGATGAGACCCATCTGCCCGACGGCTGCGGCGGCCTGCAGCTCGTGCACTGCGTGCGGCCTGCGCTTCCATCCCAGGCGCTGCATGCCTTCGGCGATCGCGCCGCTCGAGACCAGCACGATCTGGCGGCCTTGCAGGCGCAGCGCGGCGATCTGCTTCGCCCAGCGCGCGAGCGCTTCGCGGTCGAGCCCCTGGCCTTCGTTGGTGACCAGGCTGCTGCCGACTTTGACGACGAGGCGTTGTGCGGATTGGACGATGGACGACATGACGGCGAGGGCGTGCTTCGGGCTCAGGCGCGGTCGGCGGCGCTCGTGCTGCGCTCGGGCTCAGCGGGCGGCGAGGCTTCCGCCGCCTGCGCGGCTTTGCGCTGCTCGTCGAGGTAATCCATGATCGCGTAGACGAGCGGCCGGCAGCCTTCGCCGGTGAGCGCCGAGATGATAAAGGTTTTGCCTTTCCATCGGAGCTTCCGAACGAAGGCGCGCAACGCTTTCTCGCGCGTGTCCTCGGGAATCAGGTCGGCCTTGTTCAGGATGAGCCAGCGCGGCTTCTTGAAAAGCTCGACGTCGTACTTCTTGAGCTCCGCGACGATCGCTTTGGCGTCCTTGACCGGGTCGGCGCCTTCTTCCATCGGCACGATGTCCACCAGGTGCAGCAGGAGATGGGTGCGCTGCAGGTGACGCAGGAACTGGTGGCCCAGACCCGCACCTTCCGCGGCGCCTTCGATGAGCCCCGGTATGTCCGCGATGACGAAGCTGCGGCTCTCGTCGACGCGCACGACACCCAGATTCGGATGCAGCGTCGTGAAGGGGTAATCGGCGACTTTCGGACGCGCTGCCGAGACTGAGCGGATGAACGTCGACTTGCCGGCGTTAGGCATGCCGAGCAGCCCGATGTCGGCGAGCACTTTCAGCTCGAGCTTCAGCTTGCGCGTCACGCCTTCCTCGCCGACGGTGAACTGGCGCGGTGCGCGATTGGTGCTCGACTTGAAATGCAGGTTGCCGATTCCGCCTTTGCCGCCTTTGGCGATGAGGGCGCGCGCTTCGTGATGCGCGAGGTCCGCGACGAGCTCGCCGGTCTCCGCATCCGTAATGACTGTCCCGACAGGGAAGCGCAGCGTGATGTCTTCCGCCCCGCGCCCGTAGCAGTCCGCGCCCTGGCCTTTTCCGCCGTTTTTCGCGCGGTGTATACGGGCGAACCGGTAGTCGATCAGGGTGTTGATGTTGCGATCCGCGATGGCGTAAATGCTCCCGCCGCGGCCGCCGTCGCCGCCGTCGGGACCGCCCCGGGGAACGAATTTCTCGCGACGGAAGCTGGCGACGCCGTCGCCGCCTTTGCCGGCGTGGACCTCTATTACGGCTTCATCGACGAATTTCATGGGATCGGGACCTGGGACTCGAAAATAAATGTGAGCAACGCGTGTTCCGCGCAGCGCGGATTGCGGCTCGGGCGCTACAAACGAAAAAGCCCTGTCACGAGAACAGGGCTTTTGCCGGCGTGAACCCGGTTACTGGTACGCGTCAGGCGGCAGGAACCACGCTGACCATCTTGCGGTTGGCGGCGCCTTGCTGCGAGAACAGCACCCGGCCTTCGACTTTCGCGAAGAGGGTGTGGTCGCGGCCCATGCCGACGTTCTCGCCGGGGTGAACCCGCGTGCCGCGCTGGCGGATGATGATGCTGCCCGCCGGGATCAACTGGCCGCCGTAAGCCTTGACGCCCAGCCGTTTGGCCTTCGAGTCGCGGCCGTTACGCGAGCTTCCGCCCGCCTTCTTGTGTGCCATCTGGAAGCTCCTTAGCCGGTGATACCGAGAATCTCGATCTCGGTGTAGTTTTGCCGGTGACCCTGCGTCTTGCGATAGTGCTTGCGCCGCCGCATCTTGAAGATGCGAATCTTGTCGCCGCGGCCGTGAGACACGACTTTCGCGGTGACGGTGGCGCCGCTGACGAGCGGTGCGCCCATCGTGACGTCTTCGCCTTTGGCCAGGAACAGCACCTGGTCCAGTACGATTTCGGCCCCGATGTCTGCAGGTATCTGTTCTACTTTAAGTTTTTCGCCGGCTGCAACGCGATACTGCTTGCCGCCAGTTTTTATGACCGCATACATGGTGAACCTCGTGAAAACTCTTTGGAAAACCGCGCATTCTACAAAGGGCGGGCGCCCAAGTCAAAGTATAATCGGCCCTGCTCTTCGCATAACGACTAGCCGGTCAACGGCTTAGTGCGGCGGCAGCGCCTCGGGCGCTGCGCTCCTGCTGTTATCATCTGCGCTTTTTTTAGCCGTGACCATAGACGCCATACGTGAATTCATCGCCGACGACCTGAAGGCGGTGGACGAGGTGATCCGCCACCGCCTCGGCTCCGACGTGGCGCTCATCCGACAGATCGCCGATTACATCATCGGCGGGGGCGGCAAGCGGCTGCGCCCGGCGCTCGTGGTGCTCTCCGCCCGCGCGTGCGGCTACGAAGGGCGCCATCACCACGAGCTCGCGGCGGTCGTCGAGTTCATTCATACCGCCACGCTCCTGCACGACGACGTCGTCGACGAATCGGGTTTGAGGCGAGGGCAGGCCACCGCCAACGCGCTCTTCGGCAACGCCGCGGCCGTGCTCGTAGGGGATTTCGTCTACTCGCGCGCTTTCCAGATGATGGTCGGTATCCAGAACATGAAAGTGCTGCAGGTGCTGGCGGACGCGACCAACGTCATCGCCGAAGGCGAAGTGCTGCAGCTCATGAACTGCCGCAACCCCGACCTCGACGAGCAAGGCTATCTGCAGGTGATCCGCTACAAGACCGCGAAGCTGTTCGAGGCCGCGACGCGCCTCGGCGCGATCCTCGGCGCGACGCCGCCGCACGTCGAAGATGCGATGGCCGCTTACGGCGCGCACCTCGGCACCGCTTTCCAGCTCATCGACGACGTGCTCGATTATTCGGGCGATCACGCGCTCATCGGCAAGAACGTCGGCGACGACCTCGCCGAAGGCAAGGCGACGCTGCCGCTCATCTACGCGATGAAGCACGGCTCGAAAGAGCAGGCGCAACTCGTGCGGCGCGCGATCGAGCACGGCGGGCTCGACGAGCTCGGTGCGGTGCTCGACGCGATCCGCACTTCGGGTGCGCTCGAGTACGCTCGCACGCAGGCGCGGGCCGAGGCCGCGGCGGCGTGCAGCGCGCTCGATGCACTTCCACGTTCAAATGATCGCGATTATTTGTTACAATTAACCGATTTCGCGGTGACGCGAACGTTTTAGCAAAGCGCGCCGCGCGGTCCTCTTCCCGAGGTTTTAACGCGTGCGCTGTCGCTGCATCGGGGTGTAGCTCAGCCTGGTAGAGTACTGCGTTCGGGACGCAGGAGTCGGAGGTTCGAATCCTCTCACCCCGACCATCTTATTGGCCTCGCTACGCGAGGCTCCGACCGGTCACACCACAGAGGGAAACCCATGGTTTCCCTCCGTGACCTCGCTACGCGAGGCGTGCCGGTAACGCCACAGAGGGAAACCAAGGTTTCCCTCCGTGACCTCCTTTCCTTTGGCTCGCCGCGCTCGCTCGGCGCCACTGAATCACATCACGGAAGAGCGGGCGCGATGCGCGTGTCGCGTCGACGGGTCGCGTGCGTGGCGTGTTCCTCTCGACGCAGCCGTACGCTTGCGGCAGACTAGCGCCACTCTTCCATCTTCGGGCTCACGCGCGCTTGGCCAAGATCCTTTTCCTCGTCATCGGCTTTCTGATCGTCTACGCGATCCTGAAGAGCTACAAGAAAAAAGTGGAGCGGCGGGGCGAGCCGCCGCGCGGGGCCGAGGACATGGTGCGCTGCGCGCAGTGCGGCGTGCACCTGCCGCGCAGCGAAAGCCTGACGACGAACAACCAGGCGTACTATTGCTGTGCCGACCATCGTCGGACGCACGAGCGGACGTCCTGACTTCAGTGACGCGGTGATGTCGATCGCGCTGCAACCGCTCGCAGGCGCCGCACCAGACGCGGCGTACCCGCGCCCGAGCGAGCCGGAAGCCTTCTGGCGCTCGCTCTTCTACTTCAACATCTACCGCCTCGCGTGCGCGCTGGTCCTGCTCGTCATGGCCGCGACGTGGAGCGCTGCGTTTCCGTTCGGC
>JAQGNC010000262.1 GCA_028292065.1 Betaproteobacteria bacterium | reverse complement strand
GCGTGTGGCCGCTGAGAGCGCCTGAGGTGAGCGAGAAGATCGGCGCGTCGGCGAATTCCGCGACTTTCGCAGCCGCGTAGAAGAAGAAACCCCACGCGAGCCAGCGCCGCCCGGTGTAGCGGCCGGCAAATGCCGTGAGCAGCACCGCGATCGCGAGAAAGGGCGCGAGCTGCACCCAGACGTAGAACCGCAGGTCGCCGGCATGGCGCCACCAGACGATGCTGGCAGCGCCCGCCGCGATAGCCGTGACCAGCAGTAGGCGTTCCCGGACCGCATCGAAGTGCTCGGCGACGAGCGCCGCGAAGAGCGCCGCGAATGCGACCGTCATCGGCAGGCGGTCCCAGGCGAGCGTCTCGTCCGAAGGGCTCCAGTGGTAGTAGGCCGAGCCGAAAGCCACCAGCGCGACCGCCGCGAAGAAGACGGTCCACGACACGCGCGCGTCGAGGCGTTTCATGCGCACGCACAGCGCCATCCCGAGCATACCGACCGCGAGGAACGCGGCGTTCGACGCCACGTTCAGGAAATTCGGCACACCCGGCAGGCCCCGCGAATCGGCGAGCGCGTGATACTGCGGATCCTGCGCGATCGGCGCAAAGAAGAGCAGGATCGCAAGCGGCGCAATGAGCGCAGCGGCGAAGGCGATCGTGCGCACGGCGTTCGTCGTCATGTGCGGATTTCTCCTCGCGTCACGCGGTCAGAGGCGCATTCTTGCGAGCGCCTCGCGATTGCTTCGTCGCGCCGCTCCTCGCAATGACACCAGGGGACTAACCCCGGTTCAGCGCGAGGGGACAGACCCCGGTTTTGCTCGGTTTTGCTTTATGGGGTCTGTCCCCGGTTTGATGCAGAGCCTCGTGACGGCTTCTTTCATCGCGTCATCGAAAACGCGCCCTCATGATAAAGCACCTGCAGCGCCGGCGCGCGCACGGACCTTGCATCGCAGCAACCGTCTGCCCCCGAACGAAGCCCCGCGACAAGGAGTGTCCGTGAGCCAGAGCCTTCCGTTTCTCGGCGTCGAGCCGCAGCGCTACGAGCTCTCGACGCCGCTCGCCGAGGACATCGCACTCCTCGACGAGCTGCTCGGTGTCGTGCTCGCACAGCAGGGCGAAACCCAGCTCCTGGAAATCGCGCGGCGGCTCTACACCGAGACCGAAGGCGATCCGCGCACGCTTTTCGCGCGCATGCCCGAACTCAACGAGCCGAGGCTCACCCAGCGTCTCATCCGTGCGTTCACGATGCTTTTCCAGCTCATGAACACCGCCGAGCAGAAGGAGATCGTGCGGGTCAACCGCGAGCGGCAGGTGAGGGGCGGCAGCGCTGCGCGTAGCGAGTCGATCGCGGAGGCCGTCGCGGATCTCCAGAGCGCGGGACTGTCCGCGGCCGGCATGCAGACGCTGCTCGACCGCCTCGACGTGTGCCCGACCCTGACTGCGCATCCGACCGAAGCGCGCCGCCGCTCGGTGCTCGACAAGCTTCAACGAATCGCGCACGCGCTCGTGGAACGTGCGGTCCCGCCTGACGCGCCGCGGCTCGACGGCCCGCTCAACGCCGAGCAGTCCACGACCGGCGCGCTCGTGTGGGAGCTCACCGCGCTGTGGCAGACCGACGAGCTCCGGGCCTCGCAGCTCACGGTCGCCGACGAAGCGACGAACACCCTGTATTTCTTCGAGCGCTCGATCTTCGACATCGTCGCGTGGCTGCACGACGACTTGCGACGCGCGCTCGCGCAGGCGTATCCCGGCCATGCTTTCGACATCGGGCCTTTCGTGCATTACCGCTCGTGGGTCGGCGGCGATCGCGACGGCAACCCGAACGTCACGCCGCAGATCACGTGGGAGACCTTGCGCCGCCACAAGGCGCGCATCGTCGGTTTCTACATGGCGCGAGTCGAGGCGATGCGCCGCGAGCTCACGCAAAGCACCCGCTTGACCGCGGTGAGCGACGAGCTGCTGCAATCGCTCGAAGCCGACGCTCACCTGGTGCCCCTGTCCGCGCTCGAGATGCGGCGCTACCGTCTCGAGCCTTACGCGCTCAAGCTCGTCTACGTGCAGGCACGGCTGCGCGCGACGCTCGCGCACGTCGAGACGCTCACCGACTTCGCGGCGACGGGCTCACACGCAGCCGCGCCGGCCGCCGCGTACGAGAGTGCCGCGCATTTTCTCGATGACCTGAAGCTGATGCAGCGCAGCCTGCGCGAGAACAAGAGCGCGCGCCTCGCGGACGAAGGTCCGCTGGCGCATCTCGCGGCGCAGGCGATGACCTTCGGTTTTCACCTGGGCACGCTCGACGTCCGCCAGCACAGCGAGGAGCACGCGGCGGCGGTGGAGGAATTGCTGGCCGCGGCCGGATTGCTGCCAGCCGGCGCAGGCTACGATGCGCTTGCCGAAGCGGAGAAGATCGCGCTCCTCTCGCGCGAGATCCGCAACCCGCGCCCACTGCTCGCACCCGAGCAGGCGATCTCGGAGCAGGCCCGCAACGTCCTCGATGTCTTTCACGTGGTGCTGCAGGCGCGCAGGCTCTTCTCCCTCGAAGCGGTCGATACTTACGTCATCAGCATGACCCACGGCGTGAGCGACATCCTCGAAGTGCTGCTGCTCGCGAAGGAAGCCGGGCTGGTGCGCCGCCGTTCCGGCGCAGGCGAGCCGAGGATCGAAAGCGACATCGACGTGGTGCCGCTTTTCGAGACGATCGGCGACCTGCAGGGTTGCGAGCAGCTCATGCGCGAGCTTTTCGCGGAGCCCGCGTATCGACTGCATCTGAACGCGCGCGGCAGCTTCCAGGAGATCATGCTGGGCTATTCGGACAGCAGCAAGGACGGCGGTTTCCTCGCGGCGAACCTGACCCTGTACGACACGCAGTCGCGCCTCGCGCGCGTGTGCAGGGACGCGGGCGTGAGCGTGCGCTTCTTCCACGGCCGCGGCGGGACCGTCGGGCGCGGAGGCGGGCGCGCGAACCGCGCGATCCTGTCGCAGCCGCCGGGCAGCTTCGACGGCCGCATACGCTTCACCGAGCAGGGCGAGGTGATCTCGTTTCGTTACGGCGTCCCGCCGCTCGGGCATCGCCATATGGAGCAGATCGTCAGCGCAGCGCTGCTCGCGGCGAGCGACAAGACCGCGCAGCAGGACGTGAGATCCGAGTGGCTGGAAGCGATGCAGCACATGGCGGCACGCTCGCTCGAAGTCTATCGCGCGCTCGTACACGACGATCCGCAGTTCTGGGATTTCTATGCGCAGGCGACACCGATCAGGCACATCAGCCGGCTGCCGATCGCCTCGCGTCCCGCGTCGCGCTCACGCAAGCTGAGCAGCGTCGAAGCGCTGCGCGCGATTCCGTGGGTGTTCGCCTGGGTGCAGAGCCGTTACGTCGTCCCGGGCTGGTACGGACTCGGCAGCGCGCTGAAGGCGTTCTCCGAAAGCGGCCACGGCAACGTCGAGCTTCTGACCGGCATGTATCGCGACTGGCTGTTCTTTCGCATGGTCATCAACAACGCGCAGCTCGAGCTCCTGCGCGCCGACATCGACACCGCCGCGTGGTACGCGGCCCGCGTCGAGCCGCCCGAGCTCGGCCGCCGCATGCACGAGCAGCTCGCAGCCGAGCACCGCCTCTCGCGCGAGTGGGTGCTGCGCATCACCGAGCAGGACGACCTGCTCGGCCACGCACCGGTCGTGCGCCGCACGGTCGCGCTGCGCAACCCCGCGCTGCGACCGCTGAGCAAGCTCCAGGTCGCACTGCTCGAGCGGCTCGAGCACGAGCGCGGCAGCGACGCCGACACCACGCCGGCGTGGCAGGAGGCGATGCTCTTGAGCATCACCGGCATCGCGGCCGCGATGCAAAGCACCGGCTGAAGGCGTTTACGAGCGCCTCGCGATTGCTTCGTCTCTACCGCTCCTCGCAATGACCCGCGGGTGAGCTTGTCCGCGCCGGTCCGCGCGGCGCCTCGGCTGTCATCGCGAGGCGCCGATAGCGCGCCGTGGCGATCTCGTGGCGCACGACAGCTTGCGAGTCGAGCTTTAAGACAATCTCTCTGCCTGCTCCGACTTCAGCGACTGCTCCGCTTCACGCACCGGAATCACTTCACCCGGGGTGTGGGTCGCGCGATAAACCGCAGCAGCGATGGCCGCCCCGATGAACGGCGCCACGATGAAGAGCCAGAGCTGCGTCATCGCCCAGCCGCCGACGAAGATCGCGGGGCCGATGCTGCGCGCGGGATTGACCGAGGTGTTGGTGATCGGGATGCCGACGAGGTGCACGACCGTCAGCACGAAACCGATGGCGACGCCCGCGAAACCGACGGGCGCGCGGATGTCGGTCGAGGCGAGCACCGTGTATACGAGTATGAAAGTGAGCACGATCTCGGTGATCAGCGCGGCCGTCATGCTGTAGCGTCCCGGCGAGTATTCGCCGTAACCGTTGGCGGCGAAGCCCGCAACGGTCGCGTCGTATCCGTCGGGCGCGCCTTGCACGATCGCCATCAGCACCGCGGCGGCAGCGATCGCGCCGAGCACCTGGGCAAGCATGTAGCCGGGCGCGTACTTCGCGTCCATTTTCTTGCTGAGGATGATGCCGAGGGTCACGGCCGGGTTCACATGGCACCCCGAGATCGGGCCGATCGCATAGACCATCGCCATCAGCGACAGGCCGAAAGCGAGCGAGACGCCGAGAAAGCCGATCACTTCACCCGCGATGACCGCGGCGCCGCAGCTTGCGAACACCAGCACGAATGTCCCGACGAATTCAGCCGTATAACGCTTCATGGCCATAGTGGCTCCTCAGAGGTTGCCTCGCGCTGGGCATACGCACGGGTCGTCAAATTCGACGGGTCTTAAGCATTTGTCATGCCGTGCCGAGCAGGGCCCGGAGCGTAAGCGCATTCGCCATCGCCGCGCCGGTCACGGTGTTGTCGAACATGCACCAGACGACGCTGGCGGGGGCTTGCTCCGTCCGTATGGCTTGCGCGAGTGCCGACAGGCTCTCGTCCGGGTAGCTCGAGTAATACATTCGCGGAGAGCCGTGCCAGCGAAAATAGCGCAGGCCCGCCCAGCCGCCGGGCTGCGCCGCGGCGGGCACTTTCGCGGGATCGGCGGCGACTCGCGCGATTCGCAGGTCGGCGAGAAGACGATCGGTTTCGGCCTCGAACCAGCTGGCGTGGCGCGGCTCGCAGGCTATGCTCCGCGAATATCGTTCGCGAACGAAGCCGAAGAAGCTTCGCGCGAGGGCTGCGTCAAACGCGAAGCTCGGCGGGAGCTGGAAAAGCAGGCAGTCGAGCTTCGATCCCAGCGGCGAGGCTTCGGCGAGAAAAGCATCGAACAAGGGTTCGCAGTCGCGCAGTCGCGCGGTGTGGGTGATCGCCTTGGGCACCTTGAGGCAGAAGCGGAAATCGTCCGGGACGCTTTGCGCCCAGCGGGCGTAAGTCGACGAGCGGTGCGGCCGGTGGAAGGTCGAGTTGATCTCGACCGCGCGCAGCACCCGGCTGTAGCGCTCGAGATGACTCCCGTCAGGCGGAAAAGCGGCGACGCTCTCGCGCGGCAGGGTCCAGCCGGCGGTGCCGATGAGGACGGTGTCAGAGGTTTTTTTCTTGCGCGTCACCATGACATCCCCAAACACAACCACCCCCACCCTAACCCTCCCCCTGAAGGTCCCTACGGGACCTCGGGCGGTGAACGCCAAGGAGGGAAACCAAGGTTTCCCTCCTTGAACCTCCCTTCCTTCCGACCGGCCCCCATCCCAACCTTCCCCCTGAGCGGGAAGGAGAGCTTTGCAGGCGCGCTGCGCCTGTAGTTCCCTCCCCATCAGGGGGAGGGTGAGGGTGGGGGTGGGTATGATTGGTATAGCCGTAGTTTAAAATGCCGCTGTTACGCATAGGAGCACCTGTCATGCAAACCTCGGTTCAAGCCAAGATCCCGCCGCTCAGCGACGAGCCCACTCGCGAGCTGTCCGAATTCATCGCGTCGATACGCTACGAAGCACTGCCCGAGCCTGTGGTCGCGCGCACCGAGGAGCTCTTCCTCGACTGGCTCGCGTCCGCGCTCGCCGGCCGCAGTGCGCGGCCGACTGCCGCGCTCGAGCATTTCGCGGCGCTGATGGGCCCTTCCACCGGGGCGAGCGAAATGCTGACCTCGCGCCGGCGCAGCTCGCCTTTCTTCGCCGCGCTCGTGAACGGCGGTTCGTCGCACGTCGTCGAGCAGGACGACCTGCACAACAGCAGCGTTCTGCATCCGGGCACGGTCGTGTTTCCGGCGGTGCTCGCCGCCGGCCAGCACGCCGGCATCACCGGCAGGCAGTTCATCGCAGCCGCGGTCGCGGGCTACGAGTGCGGCGTTCGAGTCGGCGAATTCCTCGGGCGCTCGCATTACAAGATCTTCCACACCACCGGAACCGCCGGGAAGCTCGCCGCAGCGGCGGGTGTCGCTCACGTGCTGAAGCTCGACGCGGAGCAGACCCAGCACTGCCTCGGGTCCGCCGGAACGATGGCCGCCGGGCTGTGGGAGTTCCTGCGCGACGCCGCCGATTCGAAGCAGCTCCACACCGCCAAAGCCGCCGCCGACGGGTTGATGGCGGCGTACCTCGCACGCGACGGTTTCACCGGCGCGCGCCAGATCCTCGAAGGCAAGCAGGGCCTCGCCGCGGGCATGTCGAGCGATGCCGACGCGCGCTGGCTGACCGACGGGCTCGGCAGCCGCTGGGCGCTCGCCGAGACGTCGTTCAAGTTCCACGCGTCGTGCCGCCACACCCATCCGGCCGCGGATGCGCTGCTCGCGCTGATGCAGGAGAACCGGCTCGGTGCCGACGACGTGAAACGCGTCACGGCGCACGTTCATCAGGGCGCGCTGGACGTGCTCGGCCCGGTGACCGATCCGCAGTCGATCCACCAGTCGAAGTTCTCGATGGGTTTCGTGCTCGCGCTGATCGCGCTGAAGGCGAGAGCGGGGCTCGCGGATTTCACCGAGCCCTCGCTCCAGGATCGCGACGTGCGCGCTTTCCACGACAAGGTGAAGATGGTCCTCGACCCCGAGATCGACCGCGCTTATCCGCGGCGTTGGATGGGCCGCGTGACCGTCGAGACGACCGATGGCCGCACGATCGAGAAGCGCATCACTTCGCCCAGGGGCGACCCCGACAATGGCCTGTCGCGCGGCGAGCTCGAAGACAAGGCGCTGCGCCTCGCACAGTATGCCGGCGGGGCGACCGACGACGAGCTGAAAGGCCTCGTCGCGCGGGTGTGGCGATTGCGCGACGAGAAGGACGTGAGGGATTTCCTGCCGGCGTTGTAGCGCAGGCGCCTCGCCTGCAGCGGTTTTCTTCAGCTATTGCTGCAAGCGAGGCGCCTGCGCTACTCGAAGCGCTGTCATTGCGAGGAGCGCCGCGACGAAGCAATCTCGTTACGAACGTTACGTGCGCCACGAGTTCGCCACGGCGCCTGCCGGCGCCTCGCGATGACAATAAAGCTCAGTTCGGCGCGGCGGCCGGGGCGGCAGGTGCATCCGATGCCGACGCGCGCCGGCTGCTGGTCTGCGTGATCCGCGTCGCGTCGGGCGTGCCGCAGTTTTTCGAGTTCAGCGGGTCGACGTAAGGATTGAGCTCGGGCGCGAGGTTCTTGAGTATCTGCACCGGCAGCGCGCTCGTGAAGTTGTAGTTCTGCGCGGTCGCGCCCGGCACGTAGGCGGTGATCACGCCGAACCATTTGTCACCGATGAAGAAGACGAACGTCGCCGTGCGGCTCACCGCTTTGGAGCGCAACAGGTGCCCGCCGGCGCCGAAGACTTCGATGCGGTTGTCTCCGGTGCCGGTCTTGCCGCCGACGACGATCTCGGTGTTGTCGCTCAGCTTGAAAGCGCCTTTCACGCGCTTCGCAGTGCCGTGCTCGACCACGTCGGTCACCGCTTTTTTCAACGCCTGCGCGACTTCCGGTTTCATCGCCTGCTCGGGTTTTTGCAGCGCCCGCTTGACCACAGTCTCGTACGGCGTCCCCGCCGCGAAATGCAGCTCTTCGATGCGTGAAG
>JAQGNC010000257.1 GCA_028292065.1 Betaproteobacteria bacterium | reverse complement strand
AAAACGTTCCCTCTCCCGCGCCTGGGGAGAGGGTTAGGGTGAGGGGCACGCCCTGGAAGTGTTTTTGTTCCCTCTCCCCGCACCTGGGGAGAGGGTCAGGGTGAGGGGCACGCCATATTCGAGCTTGATGTTCGCCGCCTTCGCCACCTTCACCCAGCGGCTGATCTCACCGCGCATGTGTGCGGTGAGCTTGTCGGGCGTGGTGCCGAGTAGCTCGAGGCCTAGCACCCCGGCTTTCTCCCTGAAGTCTGCGTTGACTAGCGCCTTGTTGGTCTCCGCATTGAGCTTCGCGACGATGTCTCGCGGCGTCCCCGCGGGCGCGTAGAGCGCATACCAGGTGTCGAAGTCGATCGGGTAACCGAGCTCTGCCATCGTCGGGATGTTCGGCGCGAGCGCCGCTCGCTTGGTGCTCGCGACCGCCAGCGCGCGCAGCCTGCCGTCTTTCACGTACGGCAGCGGAAGCTGGATGATGTTGAAGCCGACCGACACTTCGCCCGAAAGCAGCGCGCTGTGCAGCGGCGCCGCGCCTTTGTAAGGCACGTGCACGAAATTGGTCCCGGTCATGAGCTTCATCTGCTCGAGGCCGAAGTGCTGGCCGCTGCCCTGGCTTGGGCTACCGAAAGTGACCTCGCCGGGTCGCGCTTTCGCAAAAGCGACGAGCTCCTTCAGGGTCTTCACCGGGAGCGACGGATGGACCACCAGCAGGTTCGGCTGCGCGGCGACGAGCGAGATCGGCTCGAAGTCTTTGACCGGGTCGTAGGCGAGCTTCGGATAGAGCGCGACCGACAGCGCCTGCGGTCCGATGCCGCCGAGGAGCAGGGTGTAACCGTCGGCCGGCGCTCTCGCGACCGCTTCGCTCCCGATGTTGCCATTCGCGCCCGACCGGTTCTCCACGACGAAAGGCTGGCCGAGCGACTCGTTCAGCCGCTGGCCGATGTTGCGCGCGGCGAAATCGTAACCGCCGCCGGCCGGGAACGGCGCGATGATGCGAACCGGTTTGGCGGGGTAGTTCTGTGCGCCCTGTGCAAGGACGGTGCTCGCGGCGAGCGCGAGCGCGGCGCCGAGTGCCGCGCGGTAACGACGTGTCATGCGATTTCCTCCTGCTTTTGATTTTGGTAGCGCTTACACGATCTCGCGAGTGACCGCGCGGCTGTTGCCGAAACACGGCACGTAGACCGAATGCGTACCGGCGCCGCCGGCGACGACGAGCATGATGTCCTCGAGGCGCCGCGATATCGGAAGCAGCAACTCGGGCGTGAGCTCGCCGAGCTCTTCGCTACGCGAATCTCGCGCACGATCGATCTCTTTGCCGGAGAGCGCTTTGACGGGCAATTTAGAGCGTTCCCACAGCCGGGCTTTCACGTCGCGCTTGCTCAGCCCGCCGCGCTTGAAGATTTCCGCGTGCTCGGGACCGATCACGAGCCACGGCTCGCCGCCGTGCACGTACTCGTTGCTCGACGGGTGCACCATCGTCTCGGCGAAGACCCGCGCGAGCTCGGCCGCGTCCTTCGAGTGCGTGTTCATGTTCATCGTGCCTTCGGCGCCGACCACCGTGACGGCGCTCTGCCCGGCTGCGTATCCGCGCTCGACGTGCAGCGGCTCCCACGGGCTCGCCTCTTCGTTCTCGGCGCAGCAGAACGTGTATTTGCCGGGCTGGCCGTGGGTCGCGCGGTCCATTTCACCGGGCAGCGCATCGCCGATGTTCTGCAGGATGAGGCGCATCGCGCGGCCGATCGTCGCGTTCGACCACCGGCCCTGCCCCATGCAGTTCAGGCCCGAGTTCACGTTCAACGTGCTGCGTATCGGTCCGTTCACGACGAGCCATACCGCGACCGGATTGGTGGTCGCCTGTATCCCCTGCAGGTTGAAAGCGGGGTCGGCGACGGCCTCGGTCGCGGCGATGAGGACCGGCAGGTACTCGGGGTCGCACCCGGCCATGACGCAGTTGACCGCGATGCGCTCGACCGTCGCCGCGCCGTAACCGGGCGCCACGTGCGCAACCACGTCGTCGCGGGCGCGGCTCGTGGCTTTGAGCATGCGCTCCACGCGCTCGAGCGTCGGCGGGACGATCGGCAGGCCGTCGCTCCAGCGCCTTTCGCGGTACAGGCGATTGATCTCGTCGAGATTGTCGTACATTTCGAAGGTCGCCGCAGCCTGCGCGGCTGCACTGACTGGAACGCTCATTTCGCAGCACCGGTGATGAGATCGACGAGCTCGTCGACGCACCTGCTCGCGATCTCACGCACCTCTTCACGGCTGCGCGTGCCGAACGGATGCGGGATCACCGCGATCGGCAGGTTCGCGTCCCCGAGCGCACGCGCCTGCGCGCGGCCGAGGGTAAGAAATGCGGTCGAGCAGACCGTCACCGCGCTCGTTCCGCGCTTCGCCACTTCCACACTGTCATGGACACTCCACGACGTGCACGAGCCTCAATCACCCGAGCCGGTGATGACGACGTCGCACTCCGCGCTGAGCTCGTCGATCACCTCGGGCTTCGCCGGCACCGACGCCGAAGGCTTCCTGCGCTTGATCACGCGCGTCACTGCGTACTTGCTCATCAGCAGCTCGCCGAGATCGTCGGCGAGAAAACCGAAGTTCGGCTTTGGGTTGTCGTTGAAGCCGACCACTTTGCCGGCGAGGCCGGAGAGTGTGTTCGCTGTGCCGGGCGCATCTCGAGCCTCGCGCCGCGGCGCTGTCGGGTCGAATAAAGTCAAGCTGGCCATTATGAGTCCTCTTTAAAGGCGTGAACGGGTGAACGGGTGAACGCGTGAACGGGTGTTTTAAGCCCGCATTGCACGCGAGCCGTCGACTATCCTTGCGGCTCACCCGTTCACTCGTTCACTCGT
>JAQGNC010000231.1 GCA_028292065.1 Betaproteobacteria bacterium | reverse complement strand
GCCGACGGGATAGCTCGTCAGGAAGTCGACCCTGCGCGATTCGTGAGGCGCGTAGCCTTCGCCCTGCGCCTTGTTGACCGCGAGTACGATGTCGCGATGGGTGTCGTCGATAGTGAGCACGCCTTCGGTGCCGACCGCGCCGACTTCGAGGCTGTAGACCGCACCGGGCCAGACTTCAGGCAGCGCCCACGAGATCACGCCGTGGTAGATCGATCCGTCCTCGAACGTGATCATGTAGCCGGTGCCGTCGATGCCTTTCCACTTCGGCCCGAGCGCCTTGTCGACCGATCGCGCGTAGACCTCGACGGGTTTCTTGGTCTCCATGAGCCACATCACGATGTCGAGCGCGTGGGTGCCGGAAATCACCATCGGGGAGATCTCCGAGGGATTGTCGGTGCGCTTGTAATTGTCGATCGCCACCAGCCGGTTCATGAACGCGCGCGAGGTGACCATCGTCACGTCGCCGAGCGCACCGGTACGCACTTTCTCTTTTGCCACGAGCCAGCGGCGGCGAAAGCGCTGCGTGTAACCGATGACCGCATCGACACCGGCGGCCTCGATCGCCGCGAGCGTGGCCGCCGATTCGGCGAGGTCGGTCGCGAGCGGCTTTTCGATCATCATCGGGAGCTTGCGCTCGAGCGCCGCCATGATGGGATCGACGTGCAGGTGCTCGTCGGTCGAGACGACGACCGCGGTGACTTCGGGCTGCTTCAGGAGCTCGCGGAAATCGGCGGTGACGAAATCGGCGTCGACTTTTTCGGCGACGAGCTTTGCGCGGTCCGGATTCTTTTCCGCAAGACCGATCCAGTCGACCTGCGGATAGCGCTTGGCGATCTCGCCGCGGATCAGTCCGACGCGTCCTGCGCCGACGATGGCGAGGCCGATGCGTTTAGGTTGTTTTTTCATGATGTCTTACGCCGCCGCAGCCGCGCGCGATTCGGGCAGCGGCAGGTTGACCGGCTCGTTGCGCTCGGCCGAGATGTCCGCTGCGACGTAAACCTCCATCACCTGGCGCGCCTGCTCGGCGGTGACGAGCACCGGGCGGTCGTAGGCGACGGCTTCGAGGAAGTGCGTCGTTTCCCTCTGCATCGGGCCGGCGTAAGTGTGGTTCACGAACTCGCCGGGCATCGAAGACATCGGGAGCCGCATGCCGTCTTTCATCGTGTTGATGACGACGTCGCGATGGCTGTCGTCGACGATGACCGCGCCTTCGGTGCCGATCATCTCGATCCAGGTCGTCGAGAAATTCGGATACCCCGGAGGCAGGCTCCAGCCGCCGCCGACGACGAAGGAGAGCCCGCTGTCCATTGTCACGACGACCCACTGGTTGTCGGGGATGTCACCACCCGTGGCTTCACGCATCGCACCGTAGTTGCTCTGCGAGTACACGCGCACGGGTTTCGCGGGCTCGAGGCACCACAGCACGAAGTCGAGGTCGTGAGTCGCTTCCATCGCCGCGGGGGAGAGCTTGCTGCGGCCGGTGATCTTCTTGCCGAGCCCTCGCGTGATGTGGCGGCTCACCAGCGCGCTCACCGGGCGCCCGAGCGTGCCGTCTTCGATGCAGCGTTTGACGTACGCGTATTTGGAGTTGAAGCGCTGCGAGTAACCGATCGTGAACTTGACCTTGTTGCGCTTCGCGATCGCGATGAGATCGTCGGCCTCGTGCAGTTCGAGCGCGATCGGCTTTTCGAGGAACACGTGCTTGCCCGCGAGCAGGCTTTCGCGCGCCATCGGGTAGTGGAGCGCTTCCGGGGTCGCGGAGATCACCACGGCGTCGATGTCCTTGATGTCGAGGATCTCGCGGTAGTCGGACGTCGCGGTCTTCGCGCCGGTCTTCTGCGCCATTTCGGCGAGGCGTTCAGGGCGGTTCTCGGCGATGTGCAGGTCCTTCACCAGCGCGTGAGCCGCGCAGGTTTCGGCGCGTATGCCTCCGCACCAGCCGGTGCCGATCACGCCCACATTGATTTGTTTCAAGAAAGACTCCTTGCAGGAAAAGCTCAAACCGCAGCGTGCGAAGCGACGTGCGGTCAAAGAAGCGCAGCTGACATGGACGCCGATGTTAGCGAGGCGCAGCCATGCCTGACAAATATCAATATTGAATCCGTGCCATGCCGGATCGGCATGGCACCAAAGTGTCGGCGGCGCACTTGCCGCAGTGCGCAAGAGGAAGGAGCGGGTCTCGTGTAGGTTGACGCTGCGGCGGTTTCATGCCAACTTCGCATCGCTCGCGCCTATGTCGCCGCACCGCTGCAACGCACTGCGGCCGACGCGCTCCACTCCCAAGCACACACTCACTCCGCGTGGATTTACGCAGCATCCGCTATTTCGTGCAGATCGCCGACCTGGGCAGCATCACTCGCGCCTCGGAGCATCTGGGAATCGCCCAACCGGCGCTGAGCCGTCACGTGCGCAGCATCGAGGAGGAGCTCGGAACCGAGCTCCTCGTCAGGCTGCCGCGCGGCGTGCGGCTCACCGGCGCAGGCCTGCAGTTCCTCGACCACTGCCGCCGCATCGTGCGCGAGCTCGCCCGCGCGCGCGACGAGTTGCGCTCGACCACCGAAGTGCCCAAAGGGCGCGTGATCCTCGGCCTGTCGCCGACGACCGGGCCGATGCTGTTGCCGGGCATCATGGAGCGCGTGCGCCGCCAGTGTCCCCAGGTTGCGCTCAAGGTGGTCGAAGGCTTCAGCAGCCAGCTCTACGACAGCCTGCTCACCGGGCGCGTCGACCTCGCGGTGCTGACGAGCCCCGCGCCGAGCCGTGGACTGCGCCTCCTCCCGCTCATTTCGGAGCCTATCGTCGTGCTCGCGCCGCCGCAGGCGCGCGGGGCGCGGCGCTTCTACACCCTGCCCGAGCTTTCGCGCACGCCTGTGGTCACCACCGAAGCGATACGCGCAATCGTCGACGAGCAGCTCGCGCGCTACGGCGCGAAGCTCAACGTCGAAGCCGAAGTCGACGCGGTCGAAGCGATACGCCGGCTGTTGCTCCGCGGCATCGGTCCGGCGATCATGCCGCTCTCCACGTTCCACGACGACGTACGCGACGGTCGCATCCACGCTTTCCAGATCGCCGACGCGACGGTCCACCGCATCCTGATGGTCGGCCTGCCCGCCGAGCGCCGGCTGCCGGCGGCGGTGGAGGAGGTGTCGCAGGTCGTGGCTGCAGAAACGAATCACCTCTTCGACATGGGGCTCTTCAGCCTGCCGGCCGTGCACACCGCGCGAGCGCCGGCAACGCGGGCGCCGGTGCGTCGCAGCAGGCGTAAGGCGGCCGCCGCATAGCGGTCGCAAAAAAATGGATTCCGGCGTCTGTGCCGGAGTGATTAAACGAAGCAGAAGGAAGTGAAGAATGAAGCGTATCGAT
>JAQGNC010000214.1 GCA_028292065.1 Betaproteobacteria bacterium | reverse complement strand
CTGCTGCAGATGGAAAGCGGTACGTACTGGGGAACGGTGCTCGACTATGTGTTGCTCGGGCGCTTTCCGCACGCGAGCCGTCTCGGCGGCTATACGCGCGAGGACGAGGCGCAGGCGCACGCCGCGCTCGTTGAGCTCGGCATGGCGGAATTCGCAACGCGCAAGCTCGTCACGCTCTCCGGCGGCGAGCGCCAGCGCGTGCGCATCGCGCAGATCCTCGCGCAGCAGTGCGGCATCGTGCTGCTCGACGAGCCGCTCCAGCATCTCGACCTCGCGCACCAGGCCCTGGTCCTCGGCATCATCGGGCGCGGGGTTCGGGAGCACGGGCAGACCGCCGTGATGGTGCTGCACGAGCCCTTGTGGATCGGCAGAAGCTGTACCCACGCGCTCATACTCAACACAGACGGTTCCACCGCCGCGGGACCCGCGCACGAGGTCATCACGCGCGAGCGCCTCGAGCGCGCGTACGGCTGCGCCTTGCGCGAGATCGGCGACGGCGACGGGCGATCGTTTGTCCCCGATGTATAATTTGCAGTCGCCGGTTTCGTGCGGACGCCTGTATAACACCGCTCAAACCGTCTGACCCTCACCCCATGATCACCAAATTCCTCGGCAAGGTTTTCTCCGGCCGCATCTTCAAGGCGCGCCAGCCGAAAATCGTTCCTTTCAGCGCCCACGGCATCGCGCGCGAGCGCATCAGTCCGTGCGCGCTCAAAGTCACGCAGACTCTCCAGGAGAACGGCCACACCGCTTACGTGGTCGGCGGCGCGGTGCGCGACGCGATACTCGGCTGGGAGCCGAAAGACTTCGACATCGCGACCAGCGCGACACCCGAGCAGGTGCGCGAGCTTTTCCGCCGCTCGCGCATCATCGGCCGGCGTTTTCGCATCGTTCACGTGATGTGCGGCCGCGAGACGGTGGAGGTCTCGACCTACCGTGCAGGCGCCGCCGCCGACGATGACAAAGACGACCAGGTGGCTGACGAGCACGGGCGGCTGCTCCGCGACAACGTATTCGGCAACCAGGAGCAGGACGCGATCCGTCGCGACTTCACAATCAACGCGCTCTTCTACGATCCCACGACGCAGCAGGTCTGGGACTATCACGACGGCGTGGAAGACCTGAAGAAGAAGAAAATGCGCATGATCGGCGACCCCGAGCAGCGCTATCGCGAGGACCCGGTGCGCATGATTCGCGCCGTACGTCTTTCCGCGAGCCGAGGCCTGGAAATCGACCAGGCGACGCGCGCCCCGATCAAATCACTGACGCCGCTGCTCGCGAACGTGCCTCCGGCGCGCCTTTTCGACGAGATGCTGAAGCTCCTTCTTTCGGGCCACGCTTACGAGTGCGTGAAGGCGCTGCGCCATGAAGGCCTGCACCACGGCTTGTTGCCGATGCTCGACGTCATACTCGAACAGCCGATGGGCGAACGCTTCGTGATGATGTCGCTGCGCAATACCGACGCGCGCATCAAGAACGACAAATCGGTGTCGCCGGCGTTTCTTTTCGCGTCGCTGCTCTGGCATGAAGTACTTGCCGGGTGGAAGAAGCTCGAAGCCGACGGCATGCCGCAGATCCCGGCGCTGTTCCAGGCGATGGACGAGGTCATCCAGTCGCAGGCCGGCAAGCTCGCGATCCCGCGCCGGTACAGCGCAGACATGAAAGAAATCTGGGTCATGCAGCCGCGTTTTCTCCAGCGCAACGGACGCAGGCCTTACCGGCTCATCGAGAATCCGCGCTTCAGGGCGGGCTACGATTTCCTGCTCCTGCGGTGCGCGAGCGGCGAAGTCGATCCGGCGATCGGCGAATGGTGGACGCGCTTCCAGCATGCCGACGAGACCGAGCGCAGGGAGTTGTTCGCGCAGCTCACCGGCGAGGGCGCCGAGCCGCAGAAGCGCAAGCGGCGCAAGCGGCGCCGCCGCACGGCCGACGACGCACCCGACGCCGGCGGTGCGGAGCCGAGTTGAAAGTCGGTTGAAACTCACTTGACACTCACTTGACACTCATCCCCGCCTACATCGCGCTGGGCAGCAACCTGCGGGACCCGGCGGCACAGGTGAGGGCGGGCTTCGAAGCGCTCGCGATGCTCCCCGATACACGCCTCGCGGCAGTCTCGTCGCTGTACCTGACTGCGCCGGTGGGACACCTCGACCAGCCTGATTTCGTGAACGCCGTCGCGCTCATCGAGACCGCGCTCAGCCCCCGCGTGTTGCTCGACGAGCTGCTCGCGATAGAGCGGCAGTTCGGCCGCGTGCGCGACGTTCCGAACGGGCCGCGCACCCTCGACCTCGACATCCTGCTCTACGGCGACACCGTCCACGACGACGAAGCGCTCACGCTGCCGCACCCGCGCATGCACGAGCGCGCTTTCGTGCTCGTGCCGCTCGCCGAAATCGCACCCGACACGATGATTCCCGGCCGCGGCCGCGCAGGCGCGCTCGCGCCGGACACCGATGCGAGCGGCATTACGAAACTCGATGCACCCTAACGATGAAGCTGCCTGACAAATACCGTTACATCGTCGTCGAAGGTCCGATCGGCGTCGGCAAGACGACGCTCGCGCGCGCGATCAGCGAGGCGAGCGGCGCGGCGCTGATGCTCGAAGACCCCGACGCCAACCCGTTCCTTCAGCGGTTCTACGAAAACCCTGACCGCTATGCGCTGCCCACACAGCTGTTCTTTCTGTTCCAGCGCATCGACCAGCTCGCGGCGCTCAACCAGTCCGACCTCTTTCGCCGCGCCAGCGTCTGCGATTTCATGCTCGAGAAGGACCCGCTGTTCGCCCGGCTCAACCTGAAGGACGAAGAGCTCAAGCTCTACGAGCAGATCTACGATCACCTGAAACCCCAGGCGCCGGCGCCCGACCTCGTCGTCTATCTCCAGGCGACGCCGGAGACCCTGATCGAGCGCGTCCACAAGCGCGGCCTCGACTATGAGAAAAGCATGTCCGACGCCTACCTCGTCGGCCTCGCCGAAAGCTACACGCGTTTTTTCTACCAGTATGCCGGCGCGCCTTTGCTCATCGTCAACTCGGACCGGCTCAACTTCGTCGAGTCGCAAGCTGACCTCGAGCTCCTCATGGAGCGCATCGCGGCCATGCGCGGGCCGCGCGAATTCTTCAGCCTCGGCGCGTGAGGCGGGCGCGGAGTGTGGCGTATATAATTAGCGCCCCCGGCAGCCCGCGAATGACGAGTGTTCGGTGTCCGGTTGCACGGGACCCACAGCCACGCGGTTCGAGCCGACCGACACTGAACGCGCGACACTAAAACTCGACATTGCGATGCGAATCACGCTGACAGCGCTGCAGAAAATGGCGCACGAGGGCAACCGGATCACGCAGCTCACGTGCTACGACGCGAGCTTCGCGTCGCTGCTCGAAGGCGCGGGCGTCGAGACCCTGCTCATCGGAGATTCGCTCGGCAACGTGCTGCAGGGCCACGAGTCGACGCTGCCGGTGCGCCTGCGCGACATCGTCTATCACACCGAGTGCGTCGCGCGCGGCGCCAAGCGCGCTTTCATCATCGGCGACATGCCTTTCGGCACTTTCCAGGTTTCTCCTCAGGACACGTTCCGCAATGCCGCCGAGATCATGGCCGCGGGCGCGCACATGGTGAAGCTCGAAGGCGGGCGGCCGATGCTCGAGACTGTGCGCTTTCTGACCGACCGCGGCATCCCGGTGTGCGGCCATCTCGGGCTCACGCCGCAGTCGGTCAACCAGATGGGCGGCTACAAGGTTCAGGGTCGCCAGCAAAGCGACGCCGAGCGCCTGCTCGAAGAGGCACAGCTGTTAGAGGAAGCCGGCGCCGGCATGATCGTCCTCGAAGCGATACCCGCCGCGCTCGCGAAGCAGATCACGGCCGCGGTGCGCGGCCCGACGATCGGCATCGGCGCGGGCGTCGACTGCCACGGCCAGGTGCTCGTGCTGCACGACATGCTCGACATCTATCCCGGCAAGAAAGCCAAGTTCGTGAAGAACTACATGCGCCCGGGCGGCACGATACAGGCGGCGGTCGAGCTTTTCGTCAAGGAAGTCAAGGCGAAGACTTTTCCGGGACCCGAGCACAGTTTCTAGCTGCAGGATTCAGTGGTCAGGATTCAGCAACACACCCGATGCGCCCCGCCAATCAGCTTTTATCGAATCCTGAATCCTGAGCCCCGATGGACATCATTCATTCCGCCGCCGCGCTACGCGAGCGGCTCCGGCGCGAGCCGAACAACGTGTTCGTGCCGACCATGGGCAATCTGCACGAAGGCCATATCGAGCTGATCCGCCTCGCCAAGCCGCGAGCGGCGTGCACCGTCGTCAGCATCTTCGTGAACCGGCTGCAGTTCGGTCCGCGTGAGGATTTCGACCGCTATCCGCGCACCCTGCCGGTCGATGCGGCGCACCTGGAGGCGGTCGGCGTCGACGTGGTGTTCGTGCCCGACGAGCGCGAGATCTACCCCGAGCCGCAGACTTTCGTCGTCGAGCCTTCGGACCTGCAGCACATCCTGGAAGGCGCGCATCGGCCGGGCCACTTCCGCGGCGTCGCAACCGTCGTGCTGAAGCTTTTCAACCTGGTGCAGCCGCACTCGGCGATCTTCGGCAAGAAGGATTACCAGCAGTACCTCGTCCTGCGCGACATGGTGAAGCAGTTCGCGCTGCCGATCGAGATCATCGCCGGCGACACGGTGCGCGCGGCCGACGGCCTGGCGCTGTCGTCGCGCAATGGTTTTCTCACCGCGGAGGAGCGCGCCGAGGCGCCGCGGCTCTATCGCCTGCTGCGCAACGCGCACGAGCAGATCATCAATGGCGCGCACGACTACCAGCGCATCGAGCTCGAAGCGATGGCCGAGCTCGCCCATCACGGCTGGCACCCCGATTACGTCGCGGTGCGCCGGCAATCGGACCTGCAGCCGCTGCACGACGGCGAGCGCGAGATCGTCGTGGTCGCGGCGGCACGGCTGGGCTCGACGCGGCTCATCGACAACGTCGAAGTGCTGCGGAGCTAGAAAGGCGTGTCTCGCGCCTTGAGACGGCTGGGCCGATCGGTCATAATCGCCTGCTCCATTGATGTCCCCCCTTGCCGGGATGGCGGAATTGGTAGACGCACGGGACTCACAACATCGCGGGTTCTTGCGATGTTGCGGCGTAGGCTAATATTCGCAGCCTGCGAATGTTAAGCGGTAGCGGGCCGGAGCCAAAATCCCGCGCCGGTTGCACCGTAGAAATGCCGGGATGGCGGAATTGGTAGACGCACGGGACTCAAAATCCCGCGGTGGCAACACCATGGGGGTTCGATTCCCCCTCCCGGCACCACACCCGCATTCGCTGTGTTTACCCCGTCAACCTACGTCCTGGCGCTCCAGTAATTCGGGCGCCTGCTGTGGTGAGCGACCGCGACGATTTCGATGGAATCGCTGCGAATGCGATACACGACCGTATAGGGGAAATGCCGCAAAGGACATCTGCGAGACGCGTGTGCGCCGGCCGCGCCGACTTGCGGGTTTTGCAAGATGACCGCTTGCATATGCTCGAATTCGGCAAGGAAGCGAGCTGCTGTGGATTTGCCTGCCTCGGCAATATACCAATCGAGGGCGAGGTGAAGGTCCCCGCGGGCTGCAGGATGCAGCGTGATGCGCATCAGCGCAGTTTTGCGCGAAGCTCGGCTATCACGCTTTCAACTGCAATGGCTTCCACTTCGCCGGCTTCAAGTTGCGCGAGGCGCCGCTTGATTTCTTCATCCCATGCTGCAGCGACGGCTTCCGGCGTATCTACACTGATCCACAGGGTGTCCGCCAGGTCTGCGCGCTCGTGGGCGGCCAGCTTCATGGCCTCCGAAACGATTTCCTTGTACGTCAGTGACATAAGAATGTTCTCCGACACGGTTAGGCGTATTTTAGTCCGCCGGCGCAGTTTTCGCAGCCTGAAAACCTGAACGACGACATCGCTTTCCTGTAAGTTTCGCCCTCGCACCGGATGCACGCCGAATGGTATTCGGTGCCACACGAAACGGTCGACGCGATCGCTACCTATTTCGCGCGACGCCTGATGCGTGTCGCGCTCGTTACGCTTGACGTAACGACTCGGTCACTGGTACGGTACAGCGATGATCCTGAGCTTCAAGGACAAGCGCACTCGGGATTTCGCGAACGGGAAGTACGTCAAGGCATTCTCCGGATTTTCCCGGCCGGCCGAGCTCAAGCTCGATCAGCTCGATGCAGCAACCTCGCTGACGGATCTCGCCGCGCTGCCCGGAAACGCTTTGAAAGCCTGAAGGGTGACCGGAAGGGGCAATACAGCATTCGAATCAACGATCAGTGGCGCATCTGCTTCGAGTGGCCCGACCGCTCGCTCGGACCCGTCAATGTGCGGATCGTCGATTATCACTGAGGACGACCGCATGGCGCGCAGCACTATTCACCCGGGGGAACATCTGGCCGAGCAGCTCGCGGAGTTGAACATGAGCGCGGCCGAGCTTGGACGGCGCCTGAGGGTGCCCACCAACCGCATTACCGCGATACTGAACGGTCAACGAGCGGTTACCGGCGACACCGCGCTGCGCCTCGCTCATTTCTTCGGTACGAGCGCCGAGTTCTGGCTGAACCTCCAGAAACTCTACGAGCTTCGTGTGGCCGAGGAGAAGACCGGTGCGGCCATTCGCCGCCTTCCGCGGCTGAGCGACGCGACACGTTCCGAGGGACGCAAGGGTCTCGGGCGCGCAGCGTAACTCTGTCAGCGCGGCGGGGAGGCTCCTCGTATAATCCGCCCTCCGTCGCGGTTAAGCAGCCGTCCTGCGACAAGCGGAGTCACGCCTGCTCGATCGAAGGCGACGACCGTTCGGCTACGCCGTCGCTCTACACCCCCACGTCCCCCCATGAAGCTCGAAGATTTCGATTACGCACTCCCGCCGGAGCTCATCGCGCAGACGCCTGCGCGTGAGCGGACCGCGAGCCGTCTGCTGCATCTCGATGGCGAGAGCGGCGAGCTGCGGGACCTGCAGTTTCCCGACGTCGCGAGCCTCATTTCACCGCTCGACCTCGTCGTCCTGAACGACACCCGCGTGATCAAAGCCCGGTTGCACGGCCGCAAGACGACCGGCGGCAAAGTCGAGATACTGGTCGAGCGCGTCGTCGCGGCGGACGAAGTGTGGGCGCAGATGAAAGTGAGTCACCCGCCGCGACGGGGCGAAGCGATCGTGCTCGCCGACACGCTTGTCGCGACCGTCGTCGAGCGCGACGGCGGATTCTTCAGGCTGAAGTTCGACAACTGCGACGATGTCTTCGCGCTCCTCGAGGCGCACGGCGCGGTGCCGCTGCCGCCTTACATCGACCACACGCCCGACGCATCCGACGAAGCGCGCTATCAGACGGTATACGCGCGAGAGCCGGGCGCAGTCGCCGCGCCGACCGCCGGGCTGCACTTCGACGACGCGCTGCTCGATCGCTTGCGCGCGCAAGGCACCGCGATCGCCTACGTCACGCTGCACGTGGGCGCAGGCACTTTCCAGCCGGTGCGTACCGACGATCTCGCCTCGCACCAGATGCACGGCGAGTGGTATTCGGTCCCGCAGGAAACGGTCGACGCGATCGCAGCCGCGAAGCGCCGCGGCGGACGCGTGGTCGCGGTCGGCACCACGACCTTGCGTGCGCTCGAAACCGCGGCAGCGTCGGGAATACGCGCCGGCGCAGGCGAGTCGAAGCTTTTCATCATGCCCGGCTACGAATTTCGCGTGGTCGAGCGCCTCGTGACCAATTTCCACCTGCCGAAGTCGACGCTGCTCATGCTCGTCTCGGCATTTGCGGGAAGCGACAACATCCGCGCGGCGTATCGGCACGCGGTCGAGGCGCGCTATCGCTTCTACAGCTACGGAGACGCCATGCTGATCGAAAAGAGGACGCCGCGGTGAGCGGCGGCGCCGCAGGGCGCGCCAAGCCCGAGCCGCGCGAACGGTACCGCCATTTCGTGACGATCACCACGCGCCTCATGGACAACGATCTGTACAACCACGTGAACAACGCGACGTATTACTCCTTCATCGATACCGCCGTGACTTCGTATCTCGCCGGCGCGGTCGAGCGCGATCTTGCGCGCGACGCGATCGCCTACCTCGTCGTGGAGAACGGGTGCAGCTATTTCAGCCCGATCGCTTTTCCCGACACGGTGCACTGCGGCGTTCGAGTCTCGGCAATCGGCACGAGCAGCATGCGTTTCGAAGTCGGGCTATTCCGCAATGAGGACGCGCTCGCGTGCGCACACGGTTTTTTCGTTCAGGTCTGCTGCGACCGCGCGACCCAGCGCCCGATGCCGATGCCGCCGCGGGTGCGCGCCGCGCTCGAAGCGCTCGGCGCTACAGGATAGTCATGGATTTCCAGCTGCTCAAAACCGACGGCGCTGCGCGCCGCGGACGCCTCACGACCGCACACGGCGTCATCGACACGCCGGCTTTCATGCCCGTCGGCACTTACGGCACGGTCAAAGCGATGAGCCCCGACGAGCTTCGCGACCTCGGCGCACAGATCGTGCTGGGGAACACGTTCCACCTGTGGCTGAGGCCCGGGCTCGAGGTCATCGCCGCTCACGGCGGGCTGCACCGCTTCATGGGCTGGGATGGCCCGATCCTCACCGATTCGGGAGGATTCCAGGTGTTCAGCCTCGGGGCGCTGCGCAAGATCACCGAGGAAGGGGTTAAGTTCCAGTCGCCGGTCAACGGCGACGCGTGCTTTCTCTCGCCCGAGGAATCGATGCGCATCCAGCGCGTGCTCAACTCCGACATCGTGATGGTTTTCGACGAGTGCACGCCGTATCCCGCGACGGTTGAAGAGGCGAGCGATTCGATGCTGATGAGCCTGCGCTGGGCCGAGCGCTCGAAGCGCGCGCACCAAGGCAACCCGAATGCGCTCTTCGGCATCGTGCAAGGCGGCATGTACGAGGACTTGCGCGACCAGTCGCTCGCCGGGCTCACGCAGATCGGCTTCGACGGCTACGCGATCGGGGGGCTCTCGGTCGGCGAGACCAAGCCCGAGATGACGCGGATCCTGCAGCACACCGCGCCGCGGCTGCCGGCCGACAAGCCGCGCTACCTCATGGGCGTCGGAACGCCGCTCGATATCATCGAAGCGGTCGCGGCGGGAATCGACATGTTCGATTGCGTGCTGCCGACCCGCAACGCGCGCAACGGCTGGCTCTATACGAGCACCGGCGTCGTGAAGCTGCGCAACGCGCGCTATCGTGACGACCTGGGACCGCTCGACCCGAATTGCGATTGCTACACCTGCCGCCATTTCACGCGCTCGTATCTGCATCACCTGCAGCGTGTGAACGAAATACTCGGCTCGCGGCTCAATACGCTGCACAACCTGCACTACTACCAGCGCGTGATGCAAGGCGCGCGCGACGCGATCGCCGAAGGGCGGTACGGGCGCTATGCCGAGTCGGTCATGGCAGGCGGGCAGGAGGAATGATGTTAAAATACAACGATTTTGCGGCACGCTCCGGCGCTTCGGCGCGTCGCTGCCGGATCACCTTGGAGGATAGTCATGTTCGTGAGTGAAGCTTGGGCGCAGGTACCTGGCGGCGCCGCCGGAGGCGGTTACGAAAGCATACTGCTGATCGGCGCGATGTTCGCGGTGATGTACTTCCTGATGATCCGGCCGCAGATGAAGCGCGCCAAGGAACATAAAGCGCTGATCGAAGGTCTGCAGAAAGGCGACGAAGTCGTGACCGCCGGCGGCGTGCTCGGGCGCATCAGCAAAGTCGGCGAAGGCTACGTCGGCGTCGAGATCGCGCCGAACGTCGAGATCCAGGTGCAGCGCGCCGCGGTGCAGACGGTGCTTCCCAAGGGCACTATCAAAAACACGTGAACAGGTGAACGAGTGAACGAGTGAACGCGTAAACGCGCGCTCGGTATTCATCGTCGGTCCCACCATTTTCCCGGTTCACCCGTTCACCCGTTCACCCGTTCACTTGTTCACGTCTTAGCCAATGAATCGCTATCCCCTCTGGAAATACATACTGATCGGCGTGGCGATCCTCGTCGCGCTGCTCTATACGCTGCCGAACTTTTTCGGTGAAGTGCCCGCGGTGCAGATCTCGCCCGTGCGCTCGACGCTGAAGGCCGACAGCGCGCTGCTCAACCGCGTGCGCGACATCCTCCAGCAGAACCGAATCGCCGCGGACGGGGTCTTCCTCGACGCGACCAGCGTCAAGGCGCGCTTCGAGGACACCGACACGCAGTACAGGGCGCGCGACACGCTGCAGAAAGCGCTCGGCGAAGATTACGTCGTCGCGCTCAACCTGCTTTCGCGCAATCCGGACTGGCTCGCGGCGATCGGCGCGAAGCCGATGTATCTCGGGCTCGACCTGCGCGGCGGGGTGCACTTCCTGCTGCAGGTCGACATGAAAGGCGCACTGTCGAAGAAGATCGATACGATCACCAACGATATCCGCGGCGGCCTGCGGGAGAAACGCATCCAGTACAGCGGAGTGGCGCGTGAAGGACAGTCGCTCGTGGTTCGCTTTCGCGACGCCGCGGCGCGCGACAAGGGGCTCGACGAGATCGGCCGCACCACCCCGGACCTCGAGCTTCGCACGCAGGACGACGCCGGCGAGTTCCGCATCGTCGGTTCTCTCAAGCCCGAAGCGCAGCGCCGCACCGGGGACTTCGCGCTCCAGCAGAACATCACGACGCTGCGCAACCGGGTGAACGAGCTCGGCGTGGCCGAGCCGATCATCCAGCAACAGGGCAGCGATCGCGTCGTCGTGCAGCTTCCGGGCGTGCAGGACACGGCGACCGCGAAGGACATCCTCGGCCGCACCGCGACCCTCGAAGTGCGGATGGTCGAAGACGACAAGATGGACCCGGCCACGCTGCAGGCGGCCGCGGCGGGGCAGGTGCCTTTCGGCACCGAGTACTACATCGAGCGCGGCGGCTCGCCGGTGCTGGTCAAGAAACAGGTCGTGCTCACCGGCGACCGCATCACCGATGCCCAGCCCGGTTTCGACCAGCAGACGGGCGAGCCGGCGGTGCACATCGCGCTCGACGGCACGGGCGCGCGCATATTCCAGCAGGTCACTCGCGAGAGCGTCGGCAAACGCATGGCGATCCTGCTCTTCGAGAAAGGCAAAGGCGAAGTGGTCACCGCGCCGGTGATACGCCAGGAGATCGGCGGGGGGCGCGTGCAGATCAGCGGGCGCATGACCACACGCGAGGCGAGCGAGGTCGCGCTGCTGCTGCGCGCAGGCGCGCTCGCGGCGCCGATGGACATCATCGAGGAGCGCACCGTCGGGCCTTCGCTCGGCGCGGACAACATCCGCCGCGGCTTTCACTCCATGTGGATGGGTTTCGCGGCGATCTCGCTCTTCATGATCATGTACTACCGCCTGTTCGGCGTGATCTCGGTCGTCGCGCTGGCCGTCAACCTGCTGTTCCTCATCGCGCTGCTGTCGATGCTGCAGGCGACGCTGACCCTGCCGGGCATCGCGGCCATCGCGCTGACGCTTGGCATGGCGATCGACGCCAACGTGCTCATCAACGAGCGCATACGGGAGGAGCTGCGAAACGGCAACACGCCGCAGGCGGCCATCACCGCGGGCTACGAGCGCGCATGGAACACGATTCTCGATTCCAACATCACGACGCTGATCGCGGGCATCGCGCTCTTCGCGTTCGGCTCCGGCCCGATCAAGGGTTTCGCGGTGGTCCACTGCCTCGGCATCATGACCTCGATGTTCAGCGCGGTGATGGTCTCGCGCGGCGTGGTCAACCTGGTTTACGGCAGCCGCAGGCGCCTCGAAAAAGTATCGATCGGCCAGGTCTGGCGGCCGCAGGGCCAGATGGCGAAGGGCCCAGGGTGAGTGCGAAATTAGTGAAGGGTGAATGTGTGAAGGGTGAAGGGGAAGGGCGGTAATCGCAGACTGTCCCTTCACCCTTCACCCTTCACGCCTTCACACAATAGGAGCATCAATGGAATTCTTCCGCATACACCGCGACATCCCGTTCATGCGGCATGCGCTGATCTTCAACGTGATCTC
>JAQGNC010000209.1 GCA_028292065.1 Betaproteobacteria bacterium | reverse complement strand
CGCCGGTTCGCCGTCATGAAACTTGATGCAGATCAGTACGCCCGCCACGCCCGCGCGCACCATCGACACACAGAGCCTCACGCCCTGTAAGCGAAGTGCCCATGCCCGATTCCGTCATCCCGTCGACGCTTGCCGAAGCGTTGTGCCGCGCCTCCACCTACCCGCACGCGGTAGAGCGCATCCGGATGATCGAGACCCACATCTCGTGGGTGTTCCTGACGGGCGCGTATGCCTACAAAGTCAGGAAACCGGTCAAGCTCGGCTTTCTCGACTTCTCCACGCTCGCGGCCCGCAGGATTGACTGCGTAGAGGAGCTGCGGCTCAATCGCCGTCTTGCGCCCGAGCTCTACCTCGAGGTCGTCGCGATCCGGGCCTCTCCCGAAGGACCGCGTGTCGGCGGCTCCGGCGTGGCCGTAGAGTACGCGGTGCGCATGCGGCAGTTTCCTCAAGCTGCGCTCGCGACCGGGCTGCTCGCCGCCGGCGCCCTCACCCCCGAGCTCATCATCTCGTTCGCCTGGCGAATCTCCGCATTCCACGCCGGGCAGCAAGGCGTGCCCGCGGACTCCGGGTACGGCGACGCCGAGTCGATCCTGCACAACGCGCGCGAAAACTTCGAAGAGATGGGCCCTCTGCTCGACACCGACGAAGACCGCGTGGCGCTGGAAGCGCTGCGCGACTGGACCGAGGGCGAGTTCATCGCGAGGCGCAGCGAGATAGGCGCGCGCCGCAAAGGCGGCAGGGTGCGCGAGTGTCACGGGGACCTGCATCTTCGCAACATCGTGCTGCTGGGCGACCGGCTCGTCCCTTTCGACTGCCTCGAGTTCAGCGCCGCGCTGCGCTGGAACGACGTGATGAGCGAGGCGGCCTTCGTCGCCATGGATCTCATGCACCTGGGAGCTCCGCGGCTCGCGTGGCTCTTCCTGAACGCCTACGTCGAAGCGGGCGGCGATTACGCGGGTCTGTCGGTGCTGCGCTTCTACATGGTGTACCGCGCGCTCGTCCGCGCCAAGATCCACCTCATCCGCGCGCGACAGGCGTGCAGCGATCCGGCAGAGGCCGCGCGCCTGGTCGAGGGATACCACTCGTACGTCCGCCTCGCCGCCGAGTGCTCCTCGAATGCAGCCGGAGCGATCGTGCTCATGCACGGACTCTCCGGTTCCGGCAAGAGCACCGTCGCGCGCGAGCTTTCGTTGTCGCTGGCGGCGATCCGCGTGCGCTCCGACGTCGAACGCAAAAGGCTGCCCGCAACGCTGCGTTCTGCGCGCAGGGGTTCGGCGCGCGCGCGGTCCGCGTATACGCCGGCTGCGACCGAGACGACCTACGCTCGCCTCGCCGAAGCTGCCGGGGCCATCGCGCAGGCGGGTTACACCGCGATCGTCGACGCCGCTTTTCTGGCAGGCGCGCAGCGCAAGCGCTTTCGGGATCTCGCGCGCAAGCTCGACGTGCCGGTGGCGCTGGTCGACCTGAACGCGCCCGCGGCGCAGCTGCGCGAGCGTATCGCGCGGCGGGCGGCACAGGCGACCGATCCGTCGGAGGCGACCCTCGACGTGCTCGAGCATCAGATCGCGACTGCCGAACCGATCGGTCGCGACGAACATCTGTCGATTGTTTCAGTCGATGGATGCGTCGGTCTGACGCCGCGGGCGGTTGCGGCTTTATGTCTTCTCACGTGCCGTCACTGCAGCGACTGGTGCGCCGCGTCATGCACCGTCCTGGCGACCCGCAGCAGCCGCGCGCCCGCGCCCGCGCTCACCTGAAGTTATAGTAGGCCGCGGCCCCGATGAAGTGCACCTTCTGCGACGGGTTCTGCATGACGCGGCTGCCGTCGGTGTAGACGAACTGGCTCCACGTCCAGTCGTTGGTGCGCCAGCGGTCGAAGATGTAGTTCAGGCGCACGCCCATGTTCTTCTGGATCGCGTATTTGGCGAACAACTGGGTGCTCGTGATCCGGGTGCGGATGTTGGGTATGTCGCTGACGGCGGCGGGTCCCCCGACGGTTTCGACCCGAAAACGGTCCTCGATGTTGGTGTACTGAAGATCGGCGCCGACATCGACGCGGGTCATCGGCTTGCCGCGAACGCCGAGGCCGAAGCTGTTGCTGTTGTTCGCGACGTTCGAGGCCCAGCTCGTGGCGCCGGAGACGGTCGCCTGGTCCTGGTCGAGCTTGTTGAGCGAGTACCACGCATTCGCCTGCCACTTATCCGACAGCACGTATGCGCCGTCGATCGTGTAGCTGTGCACGCTGGAGGAGCGAACGCCGAGGTCAGCCGCGGTGCGCGAATCGTAGCGGTCGCGCCCTTCGTCGACCGTGAACTGGATCGTTGCCGGCTCGGTCACCATCCACGTGAGGCTGGCGCGCACCTTGTCGCGGCTGCGGTCCGCGAGATGGACCGGCGCGATGAGGTTGCTCGCGCCGACGGTGCTGCCGTTGTTGAGCACGGTCGTCTGGAAAGGAGAACCGCCGCGCTCGCTGTGGATGTACGCGACGGCCCCGGTGAGCGTTTCCCCGATGGAACGCCGCAGCTCACCTCGAAACGAGGTCTCGTCGGTCCTGTCGCGATGGCTGACCACCCTCACCGGAAACGTGTTGCGGTGCTTTTCCTCGTAATCGACGCCGCCCGTCAGCCGAAAGCCCATCGGCAGCCGGTAACCGAGCTCGACCTTGCCGTAGATCGTCTTGACCGAGCGCGGCTCGTTGTCGCCGTTGAGCGTCGAAGTCGGCGTCGCCCCGGTGAAGTAGCGGGCGATCGGGGTTTTATCGTCCCGATCTTCGTAGCGCAGGTTTGCCAGCAGCGAGAGGCGCGCGAGAGGCTGCGCGGTGAACCCGACACTGGCGAAACTCGTATCGACCCTGCCGTCGAGATCGGTGCGGCCGGTCACCGACGGAACGACGAACTGCTCGGTCTGCGTCGCGTGCGTGTAGGCGACCTTGAAGCTCGCGCGCGCGGTCGGCGTGAAGCTGTAGCCGCCGCCGAGGTAGACCTGGTGTGACTGGTTGCCCGGCGGCAGCGCCACCGGGTTGAAGATGGCCGCCGGTGCGCCGCTGATGTTGAGGGCGGTGATGTGATTGTCGAACGACGTGCCGTAATAGCCGCCGGCGAGCTGGAGGCGCTCGCCGGTGTAGTTCGCGATCGCTTCCCACTGGCGGATCGTGTAGTCGATCGGGTCGGTGAGGAAGCGCGTGGTCGGTGCGCCGGGGTTGTCGCCCTGTCCGTAAAGCCGCGCGCCGTTCTTCTCTTCGTTCTTGAAGCGCACCTGGAACTCGAAGCCGCCGGAGACGATCTTGTCTCCGCCCAGCGAGATCGCGTCACGCCGCGTCTTCAGATCGACCGGCCGCAGGCCGGTGCCATTGATGACCTGGTTGCCGGTGCCGATGCCGGTCAGGCCCGTGATGGGGGTGTAGGGCTCGTAGCGCGGGGTCTGGCCGAACTCGATGAAATAACCCCAGTCGCCCTGCCGGTTGTGATCGAAGCGAAGCTCGCGGTGATCGAGGCCGAGGTTGCGTCCGCGCAGGGCCAGCCACGTACCGGTTTCGTCGTCGCGGCGGCGAAAATCGATGTCGAAGAGCAGATACGCGCCTTCGTTCTTGATCCCGTTGTACTGGCCGAAGCGTCGCGCGTCGTCGGTCGCGTAGCCCACGCCGGCGCTGACCGTGCTGCCGGGCTTGGTGAGCGCGGTGATGTCCTCCTCTTCCTCGGCCGCGATGCCGGGCGGGGCGAATGCGGCGAGCAGCGCACCGGCGAGGACGTTGAGGCGAAACCCGTTGCTGGTCGTCATGACAGCCTCCGCTTCACGTCAGCGCCTGAAAGTCCGCTCGCCCGCCGCGTCTACGGGATTGTTGGTGCCGTGGATGTTGGTGTGGCAGTTCACGCAGCCGCGACCGAGGATCACGGTGCGCTGGAGCGCGCTGCCGCCGTTCACGGTCGGTATCGTGCCGCGGTGGCCGGTGGGCTCATGGCACTGCTGGCACAGGAAAGGCGGGCGCTGCCGCAGCAGGTTCGGATTGGTCGTGCCGTGCGGCTGGTGGCAGATCGCGCAGTTCTCCTGCACCGGCTGGTGATTGCGCACGAAAGGTCCCCGCTTCTCCATGTGGCACATGTAGCAGGTGTCGTTGACGCTATCGCGGACCATCAGCGAAGGACCGGCGCTGCCGTGCGGGTTGTGGCAATCGGAGCACGCGACCTTGCCTTCCTTGATCGGGTGGCGCGACGGCCTGAGGATCTGCACGCGCTGCTCCTTGTGGCACGCGAAGCAGACTTCGGGCTGGGTCACCTTGTCGCGCACTTTGTCGTGCGCGGTATGAACCTGGTGACACGAGGTGCACGCGACTTCGCTGCGCGCGTGCGCGCCGGTCTGCCAGTGAATGCGCTTGCCGCCCTGGTGACACGTCAGGCACGCCTGGTTGCGGGCGACCACAGGGGTCGTGGTGCGCTTGCCGAAAACACGGTCGGGCTTCGGGCGTTCGTTCACGCCCGACGGCTTGTTCATGTGCGTTTCGCTCTCGCCATGGCAGCTGGTGCACGTGGGCGTGCGCGTGTCGGCGACGGTGCCGTGTCTCGTCTGGCCGATCGCAAGCACCGGATACTCCTGGTTCTGGTCGTGGCAGCGCGTGCACTTCGCGTCGCCTTTCAGCACGAGGTCTTTGCGAGCCGCTCTCGGAGCCTCGGCCTCGGCTGCGCCGACCGCTGCGGCGCCGACATCCTTCCGGGGCGCTTTGTCCGTGTCGGCATCAGCCGCGTCGACCGCTCCGGCGGCCATTCCGATGACGATGAGGAATGTCCGCAGCGTCGGGAGCAGGGCCGCGTGCCTTCTCATGTTCCTCATGGAGCGCTCTCCTGCCCGACAGACCGAAACGACCGCGCGGTCAATGTGTTTTACGTTCGACGATGAGCTCCTGCGGGCCCGGACCGCCCTCGGGCTCACGGTGCGCGATGCCGAAGTGGCAATCGATGCACGTTTTGCCGTCCGCTTTGCCTTTGGCGTGCCGCGCCTTCGCTTTCTCCGACTGGAGCTCGCTGCTCATCGCGTCCGCGTGGTGGCAGTTGCGGCATTCGAGCGAATCGGTCTGCTTCATACGCGTCCATACGCGCTTGGCCATTTCGTAGCGATGCGCCTGGAACTTCTCAGGCGTGTCGATCACGCCGGTGACGAAGTGGCCGTAGAGCTCGAATGAAGCGCGCACCTTGCGCTTGAGCATCGCAACCGGCTCGCGCGGCACGTGGCAGTCCGAGCAGATCGCGCGCACTCCCGAGCGGTTGGTGTCGTGGATGCTGCCCTTGTATTCCGCGTAGACGTTGTCGCGCATCTCGTGGCAGCGGATGCAGAACTGTTCCTGGTTCGTCCACGCGAGACCCGCGGCCCCGCCCGCCATCAGCATGCCGCCGACCACCAGCGCGATCAGCGCGGTGCCGGCGACGAGCGTGACTTTCGCGCACGTCCGGCAGCGCTGCCGCAAGCTCGACCACATTTTTCCGAACACGCTGTTCTCCCGCGGCGCTGTCGCGCCCTAGCGCGACAGGACCCAGCGGATGAGATTGCGAATCTCCGCTTCGTTTTTCGTCTTGGGCGAGTCGTGCTCCTCCTCCTTGCCGTCCACCTTGACCTTCGGATGGGTCGTCAGGTGCTTGTAGAGGATCGCCTCGGCCTGCGGGTTGCCCTTGTATTTCTCGGCCACCGATTTGTACGAGGGGGCGTCTTTTTTCTGCGTGACGCTGTGGCATGTCAGGCAGCCGCTCTTCTTGGCGAGGGCTTCCGCAGCACTCACGTCAACCGGGGCTTCACCGGCCGCCGCGCCGCCGGCGGCGAGCATGCATGAAACGAGAAGTGCGCTCCTGGATACCATTTGCTTTTCTCCCTTGGGCCGGCGCGTCGCGCACGCAGCACGGTTTACTCGTTTTCCGATGCTGCGACTGTAGCCCGCGCCGTGCGGCATTCTTTGACGTAGATCAAACAAGCGCGTGGGCAGAGGCTTGATCTGCATCAAGCGCGGGGCGGCGCCGCGGCCTTATCCTTGGCTTCGGACGACTTTCAGGAGCTCGACGATGACGCGGTTACTCCTCTGCGCAACGACTTTCGCCGCGATGTGCGCGATCACGGTTGCCACCGTATCGGCGCCCACGGGCGCCGCCGCGGCGGTTTCACCGATGGCCGTCACCGTTTACAAGGACCCGGGCTGAGGCTGCTGCAGCGCGTGGGTCGATCACCTGCGCGCCAGCGGGTTCCGTGTGAACCCGATCGATGTGAAGGACCCGGCCGAATTCCGCCGCCGCCACGGCATCCCTGACGCGCTCGCCGGCTGCCATACCGCGGTCGTCGACGGCTACGCGCTCGAAGGACACGTCCCGGCGAAGGAGATCAGGCGCCTGCTCGCCGAGCGCCCGAAGGCGCTCGGCCTCGCCGTCCCGGGGATGCCGGCGGGATCCCCCGGAATGGAAAGCGGTGAGCGCACGCAACCGTACGACGTAATGCTCGTGCTGCCTGGCGGCCGCCACCTGGTCTACGCACGCTACGGTCGCTGAGCCGCTGCAATCATTTCGCTGCGACCCTGACGACGGTCACCCGTATTCGAATCCGGATTAGGTTGATATAGGTCAACCCGCCGCCTGCGCTCGCGGCCAGAATGAGGATCACACTGCGCGCGGCGTTCTCCGGACGTCGACCGAGCGCACGGTGCCCGGGAACCGCGCGCCCGAACAGCGGCGCGCGAGCCGGATGCGAATGGAGTCGGCGATGACCTACGGACGATGGACCGCAGCCGCAGCGGTTGGACTTGCGATCGCAGCCTCAGCCGCCGCCGACGCTGCCGAAAAGCGGCTCGAGCGCAGCGGCAAGCAGACCGTGGAAGAGGTTTGCATACGGTGTCACGGCACCGGCGAGTCGGGCGCACCGAAAATCGGCGACAGCAAAGCGTGGAAACAGCGCTCGTCGCGCGGCCTCACGACCCTCACGCAAAGCGCGATCAAAGGGGTGCGCAGCATGCCGCCGCACGCCGCGCGCTTCGACCTCTCCGATCTCGAGCTCGAGCGCGCGATCACTTACATGGTGAACCAGTCGGGCGGCAAGTGGACCGAGCCTGCGGACACCGCGCGCGTAGCCGAGCGCAGCGGCAGAGACATCGTCCAGGCGCAATGCCGGCAGTGCCACGAAACCGGCAAAGGCGGGGCGCCGAAGATCGGCGACCGCGCGGCGTGGATACCGCGTCTGTCCCACGGCTTCGAAGCCACCGTCAGCTCGGCCATCCACGGACAAGGGGGCATGCCGCCGCGCGGCGGCTTACCGGACCTCACCGATCACGAGATGCGCTCGGCGATCGCGTATATGTTCAATCCGGACCCGCCCGCGGGCCGGTAAACCGGCTTCGTTCCGGCCCCGGAAGAACGCCGGCGCGCGCGCCGGTGCCGCGGTCTTTAGAGGCCGAAAGCGGGGGCTCAGTGTCCGACTTTCTCGCGCAGGCGCGCGACGTCCTTCAACACGATATCGCGGTGGCGCGCCGTGATGAGGCCGTCTTTCTGAAGCCGCGAGAAAAGCCTGCTGACGGTCTCGAGCGTGAGCCCCAGGTAGCTTCCGATCTCCTCGCGCGTCATGCGCAGGCTGAACTCCAGCGGCGCGTAGCCGAGCCTGTGGTAGCGGCGCGACAGGCTGAGGAGGAACGCCGCCAGACGCTGCTCCGCGTCCATGCCGCCCAGCAGGAGCATCAGGCCCTGGTCTCGCGAGATGTCGCCGCTCAGGATGCGCAGGAGCTGTTGCTGGAGGACGGGCAGCCGCATCGAGAGCTTCGTGAGCAGTCCGAACGGGATGACGCACACTTCGCTGTCTTCCAGCGCGATCGCGTCGTAACCGTGGCGTTGGCCGTTGATCGCTTCGAGCCCCATCACCTCTCCGGGCAGGTGGAGCCCGATCACTTTCTGCTCGCCGTGGCGGGATAACCCGACAATCTTGAACGAGCCTCCGCGCAGCGCGTAAAGGGACTCGAGACCGTCGCCGCTGCGATACAGGACTGCGCCCTTCGCTACGCGCCGCTTGAGACGGGTGAGCTCGTCCATGTCGAGCAGGGCCTGGGCAGCGAGCCCGCTGGGCAGGCAGACGTTCTGAAGGCAGCACCTGGAGCACGACACGGCTGCGGCTGCGCGAGGCGCAGGCGCTTCACACACCCGGATCGGCACTAGCGCAGGCGCGCCCGGCCTCTTCGCCGTGGGCCGCACGATAGTCGTGACCGAAGCAAGACTCATGATGGGCCCCTTTTTTGTCCTGCCTCCAGTGCGGAAAGAATCCCGGGTATCCGCTCGAAGTCCGCGGATTTGTCGAGGAAGTATTCGGCGCCTGCGTCCGCGCTCGCCTTTCGATGCTGCGGCGTCGCGTAATTGCTCATGACGATCGCGAGGAGCCCGGGCATGTGGCGCTTCGCCGCGGCGAGCGCCTCGATGCCGTTGCCGTTGCCGTCGGCGAGTTTGATATCGAATATCGCGACGTCGGGTCGCGTGCGCGCAATCCCGCCGACGGCGTCGTCGAAATTTTCGGCATGACCCACCACGGTGTGGCCGTTGGCGGTTTCCACCATTTCGATGAGACGCTCGCGGATCACCGGGGAATCCTCGACGATGAAGACTTTCATATCGAGTCAGTATCGGCGCCGCATCGCGTGAGCACTATCGGGGTCGGCTTCAAGACCGCGTAGGAATGCGCCGAATGCGCGTGTAGGAACCGTCCTACCGGTTGCGGCTCCGCGAGCGGCGCCTCGCGGTCCCGCCGCACGCGCCTACGCGTCGTCGAGCAGCTTGTTCTCGACGGCGTAGCGCACCAGCTCCGCCTGGCTTGCGACCCCCATCTTCTCGAGGATGCGCGACTTGTGCGTGCTGATCGTCTTGACGCTGAGATTGAGCTCGCCGCCGATCTCGGTGATCGATTTGCCGGCGACGATCATTCGAAAGACTTCGTACTCGCGGTTCGAGAGCGAGCGGTGCGGCAAGTCGCTGCGCCCCGGAACCGCGTCGTGCGCCAGGCGCTCGGCGGTCTCGGGGCTGATGTAGGCGCCGCCGGACGCGATGCGCCGCACTGCGGTCACGAGCTCGTCGGCCGCGCTTTCCTTGGTGAGATAACCCGACGCTCCAGCCCTCAAGGCGCGCACTGCGTACTGCTCTTCGCTGTGCATGGTCAGTATCAGCAGGCGCAGCTTGGGCTTTTCCTCCTTGATCAGCCTGATCAGCTCGATACCGCTGCGCCCGGGCATCGACAGGTCGAGCACCGCGATGTCGAACTCGCCGTGGCGAACCGCGCTGAGCGCTTCATGACCGTTCGACGCTTCGGCGGCGACTTCGATGTCGCCGGTCGATTCCAGTATCTCTCTCAAGCCCGTGCGCACGATCGCGTGATCGTCGGCGAGCAGGACCCGTATCACGCGCGGCGCTCCTCGACGTGGCGCTCCACCGGCACTTCGATGGCGACGACGGTGCCGCCTTCCTCTGCGGTGTAGATGCGCGCCTCGCCGCCGAGGGTGCGGGCACGCTCGCGTATGCCTGGCAGTCCGAATGATTTGCGGCCCGGATCGGGATTCAGGCCGCGGCCGTTGTCGGTGATCGACACCGACAGCCGGTCTTGCGCCATCTCGAGCGAGACCACGACCCGGCTCGCCTGCGCGTGGCGCGCGACGTTCGTCAGAGCCTCCTGCACCATGCGATAGACCGCGGTCACGAGGGGCTCACGCAGGCTTTCGAGGTGGTCGCTGCCGCTGAGGCCGACCTGCATGCCGGTGCGATCGGAAAGCTCCTGCAGCAGATTTTCGAGCGCCGGCATCAGCCCCAGGTCGTCGAGCATCAGGGGCCTCAGGTCGGCGGCGATCCGGCGCATCGCGGCGATCGTGTTGTCTATGACGGTTTTCATCCGGTCGGCCTTGCCCGCGAGCAGCACCTCATGCTGCGGCAGGTGCTTGCGGATCCACGATACGTCCATTTTGAGCGCCGTCAGCCACTGCGCGAGCTCGTCGTGCAGCTCGCGCGCGATGCGCGTGCGCTCGGCTTCCCGCACTTCGTGCATCGACTGGTAGAGCTCGCGCAGCTCCTCGTGGGATCGCGTCAGCGCCTCGGACGCACCCTGACGTTCGGTGACATCGCGCAGGATCACCGTGTAGAACTTTTGGCCCCCCACGTTTACGTGCGAAATCGAGGCGTCGATCGGAAATTCCTCGCCGTCGCCGCGCCGTCCGGCGAGCACGACCGCACCGCCCATGCGGCGCATGGTGATACCGGCTTCGCCGAAGTGTTTCACGTGTGCGGCGTGACCGCTGCGATAGCCTTCGGGAATGAAACGCTCGATCGGCGAGCCGATCGCATCGGTCGCTTTGCACCGGAAGATCGTCTCGGCCGCGGCGTTGAACAGCACGATCTTCTGCTGCTCGTCGAGCGTGATCATGGCGTCCATCGCCGAGCCGATGATCGAGTTCAGGCGCAGCTCGTTCTCGGCGATCGCGCGCATCCAGCTCGCGGATCGGCGAAACCGGGGCGCCAGCAGCAGAGTGCAGACGCCGGCGAGAGCCGCCACCGCAAGGCCACCCCCGACGGCGCCGGCGATGTAGGCGTCTCGCAGCGCGCTGCCGGCGTCGTGCGCGAAAGTCCACGTCGTCACAACCGTGATGATCGCAGTGAGCGCGGCAGCGGCCGCGTACGCGGCTTTGCGGGAGTTTTCCTGTACTTTGGGCGGCACGTCGGCAGTGGCTGGGGTATGGCGAGGCGATTATAGCCGCAGGGCCCGCGCGGGCGCCGGTTCAGCCCGCGCCGGAACGGCCATGACACGCTTATTCCGACAGCATCGCGTTTTCAGCGCAGGTCGAGCCGCACGAACCTCACCGCGGGATCGTCCGGTGTGTCACGAATCGTGAAGCCGAGCGACTGCGCGAGCTCGAGCATGCGCGGGTTCGCTGTCAGCACGTGTCCCATCATGGTCGCGAGGCCGCGCTCGCGCGCCAGCCCGACGAGCTTTGCCATGAGGTGGCGCGCGAGCCCGCGGCCGCGCCAGCTCTCGGCGACGACGACTGCGAACTCGCACGAGGTCGCGTCGGGATTGATGACGTAGCGCGCGACGCCGACCTGTTTTTCGCGGCCGTCGTCGTGCACTACGCCGACGAGCGCCATTTCGCGGTCGTAATCGACCTGGGTGAAGCGGGCGAGCATGGTCGGCGTGAGGTCCTTGACCGACCCCATGAAGCGCAGGTATTTCGCCTGCGACGAGAGCGCCTGCACGAACTCGCGCTCGATGCCGGCGTCCTCGGGGCGGATCGGACGGATCGTCACCACCGTGCCATCGGCGGCGCGCCACTCCGACACGAGGTGCACCGGGTACGGGTGTATCGCCATGTGATCGTAGGCGCGCGCGGGCGACCTCGGCGCGATGACGACCCTCGCGTCGGCCACGATCAACCCGTATTCGTCGGCGAGCAGCGGGTTGATGTCCATCTCGCGTATCCACGGCAGCTCGCACACCATCTCCGAGACGCGCAGCAGCACGCTCTCGATCGCCGCGACGTTCGCCGGCGGCATGCCGCGGAAAGGTCCGAGCAGCTTCGCGACCCGCGTCGAGCGGATCATCTCGTGCGCGAGCAGGCTGTTCAGCGGCGGCAGGCCGACCGCGCGGTCCGCATAGACTTCGACCGCGGTGCCGCCGGTGCCGAAAGTGATCGCGGGCCCGAACACCGGGTCGGTGAGCACGCCGATCATGAGCTCGCGGGCGTTGGCGCGCTCGACCATCGTCTCGACGGTCACCCCGGTGATCCGCGCCTCGGGCCTGCGCCGCCGCACCCCGGCGACCAGGCTCGTGTAGCCCGCCCGCACTTCGTCGGCATCGCTCAGGTTGAGCTTCACCCCCCCGACTTCGGTCTTGTGCGTGATGTCCGGCGAATCGATCTTCATCACGACCGGGAAGCCGAGCGATGCGGCCGCTTTCACCGCCTCGTCCGCGTCACGCGCCGGCAGCGCTCGCGCGATCGGGATGTGAAAAGCGGCGAGCAGCGCTTTGGACGCCGCCCCGGACAGCACGGTCGTGCCTGCCGCAATCGCCGCTTCGATGATCCGGGTCGCCGCTTCGAGGTCCGGCGGCTGCTGCTCGCTCAGCGGTCCTGGCGTCTCCAGCAGCAGGCGCTGGTTACGGTAGAAAGCCGAGACGCTCGCGAACATCTCGACCGCGGGCTCGGGCGTGCGAAACACCGGTATGCCTTGCGCCATGAATAGCGCGCGGCCTTCGCGCACCTGCTCTTCGCCCATCCACGTGGTGATGAGCGGCTTGTCCGAAGCGTGCGCGCACTCGATCACCGCGCGCGCGACTTCGGTCGGCGCAGTCATCGCCTGCGGCGTGAGGATCACCAGCACGCCGTCGATCAAAGGGTCGGCGAGGCACGCGCTGACCGCCGCGGTATAGCGCGTCGCGTCGGCGTCGCCGATCACGTCGATCGGATTGCCTTGCGACCAGTTGCCCGGAAGCGCGCCGCGCAGGCGCTCGACGGTCCGGGGTGAAAGCTCTGCCAGCGGGACGCCGAGGTCGGCTGCGCGGTCCGCCGCGAGGACGCCGGGTCCGCCGCCGTTGGTGACGATCGCGAGCCGCTCCCCGCGCGGGCGCACCCGCGACGAGAGCGCGTGCGCCGCGGCGACGTGCTGGCCGATCGTGGTCACCCTCACCGCACCGGTGCGTTTGAGCGCCGCGTCGAAAACGTCGTCCGCGCCGACCATCGCGCCGGTGTGCGAGACCGCCGCCCGCACGCCGGTCGGGTGCCGCCCCGATTTCATGACGATGACCGGCTTCGCGCGCGCGGCCGTGCGCAGCGCGCTCACGAAGCGGCGCGCGTCGCGTATGCCTTCGATGTACAGCAGGATGTGCTCGGTGCAGGGGTCGCTCGCGAGGTAGTCGACGATCTCGCCGAAATCGATGTCGGCCGAGCCGCCGAGCGAGATCACGCTCGAGAAGCCGATGCCGTTGGGGCGCGCCCAGTCGAGCATCGCGGTGCACATCGCGCCCGACTGCGAGACGAGCCCGAGCGCGCCCACCTTCGCGTTGCCTCGCCCGAACGTCGCGTTCAGACCGATCCGCGGACGCATGATGCCGAGGCAGTTCGGGCCGATGAGGCGCACCCCGTGAGCGCGCGCGGTCGCGAGCACCGTGCGCTCGAGCGCAGCGCCGGCCGCGCCGGTCTCCGAAAACCCGGCGGTGATGACGACCGCGGCTTTCGTTCCGGCGCGGCCGCAGTCCCCGATCACCTCGGGCACCGATTCGGCGCGCGTCGCGACGATCGCCAGGTCGACGCGCTGCGGAAGCGCCAGCATCGACGGGTAGCACGGGACGCCGAGCACCGAGTCGTGGCCGGGGTTCACGCCGTAGAGATCGCCCTTGAAGCCGGCGGCGAGCATGTTCTCGATGAGCACGCGCCCGACAGCACCGTCGCGTTCGGTCGCGCCGACGACGGCGACAGAGGAAGGCTCGAACAGGCGCGAAAGATAGTGATCCGACATATTGTTCCTGTGGGCGGTCAGCGCGTGAGCTCTGCCGCGGGCGGGGGTACCATCCGCAAGAGAGTCTCACGCCGCGATACTATTCGGGGCGTCTCGCGCTTTTGAATACGCGTACAATCGCGGCGCAGGCGTACCTATTGCTAAAGGCTCGTGGGCTCGCACTGGGTGCCAGCACGGTCGCCGCTTGTTTCCGATTACGATTGAGAGGGTCAGATGAAAAATTGGTCGTTGGCCGCTTCGGCGGCGGTCCTGGTACTCACTGCCGGTTGCGCGACGCAACGCGCACCGTCGTCGGACACGATGGGCGCGAGCGCTGCAGCGAGGCCCGCAGTAAGCGCCGGCACGAGTGCCGGCGCGAGCGCCGATTCCGGCTCCGCCTGGCCCGTCCATGTGGGACACCCCTGGACCGCCGGGCCTGCCGCAAGGGGCTCGGGGCCGAATCACGTCGGCCATCCCTGGACCGCGCAGTGGAACATGCCGGCTCCGGCGGTCGTGCAGACCGCGGCGCCGGCACCCGCGCCGGCTCCTGCCCCGGAACCGGTCGCGGCCCCCGCACCGGCACCGGTGATCGCCCCGCCTCCGCCGCCCGAGCCCGCGCCCATTCCGCGCAGACGCGCACCCCGCGCTTCCCGCGGCTGATCGGCTGAAGCGTTGCGGCATCGCCCGTTCAGGTTGCGGGCGATGTCGTTTTACCGCGTTCGGGACTTCGGCGTTCGAACGCTCCGGCGCGCGCGGCTGAGACTTTGCATCACCGCGCCCGCGGCTGCAGACGCCCGCTCAAGACTGCGGGCGCGCTTCACTGCCCTGCGCCGCAGCGATCGCGTCCCGCAGGACCTGCGCCACGCGCTCAGCGCGTCCGGTAGAGCATCGCACCGGTCGAGGTTCGGTCGGGCAGCACCGACGGATGGATCGTCGGCTCCGGAAGACCGCATTCGGCGAGCATCGCGGTGATGACGGCCTGCACCTCGCCCAGATCGTCGGCCGGGTGCAGCGGCCAGGCGAAGCCTTCGACCATGGCGTCGTCGAACGGCGTCCACAGCACGACTCGCACTTCGCCGTTCTCGTGCGACGAGAGCGTGACGCTCGGATCCCCCACCGCCATGCGGATGCGCCTGACCGAGTTCGCCATGAACAGGTTGAACGCGGCTTCGATGCCTGCGCGCCGGCCGGCGTAAGCGGCGCTGTACAGGCCGGCCGGCGGCCGCGGCATCGGCAGGAGCTGGACGTTCGGGGTCGTGAGCTGCGTCGCCATCGCGCGCAGCGCCGGCGTTCCCCAGGCACCGACGTTCGAACCGGTCTCCGCGATTCCCGGCGCATGCGCGGGCGCGATCGCAGCGCCGAGCAGGAAGCGCAGGTGAACTTCCTCGACGCCGCGCAGCACCGCGATCGGCGCCGGCGCCATTTCGCGCACCCGCGCGTCCTCCCACCCGTGCAGCACGACACTCGGCGCGAGCGACTCGAGGCTTTCTATCCCCGCGAGCGCGTTGCTCAAGCCCAGCGTGCGGCTGCCGCCGAAGACGCCGTGCGCCTCGAACACCTTGGCGAGCGCGCCGACGTCCGGCAACACGCACGCGACGCTCGCCGGTGCGCTGCCGCCGGCGACGATCACCCACGGTATCGCGAACACCCGCGGCGAGACCGCATCGTCGGCAGAGGGTTTTTCGACCGCCGCGCAGAGCGCGCGCCAGAGGATGGCGTACTCGTGGGGTGACGACGCCGCCGCGAGCGCGCTGCGGATCTCGGCATCGTTCGCGGCTCGTGCGAGCTCGCGCAAGGCATCTTTGAGCGCCGCTGCGCCGCCGGCGCGCGCGAGCTTCAGGAGCGGATTGCCGGCGTCGCCGGGGCCGTAGCGGCGGGGATCTGGAAGAGTCATTGAGGATAGGGATGAGGAAATCAGGGATGAGGGATGAGGGATGAGGGATGAGATGTAGCGCAGGCGCCCTCGCCTGCAGCCGCGTTTGAACTCCTTTTTTGCTGCAGGCCGGGCGCCTGCGCTACGCAAGGCGCACTAATCGACTTTCGCGCCGGACTGTTTCACCACCTTCGCCCATTTCGCATAATCGAAACGGATCACTTTGCCGAAAGCCTCGGGCGTTCCGCCGACCGCTTCGGCAGTCTGCGCGGCGAGCGCCTTGACGAGCTCGGGCGACTGGAGCGCTTTGTTGAGCTGGGCGTTCAGGCGCGTCACGATCGCCGGGGACGTGCCGGCGGGCGCGATGACGCCGAACCAGTTCACGACTTCGTAACCCGGGACACTCTCCGCGATCGCGGGCACCTCGGGAAACGCCGCGGAGCGCTTAGGCCCGGTGACCCCGAGCGCGCGCAGCTTGTTTGAGCGCACCTGGGGCGCGAGCGGCACCGCGCTCGCGATCGTCAGCGCGACCTGCCCGCCGAGCATGTCGGTGATCAGCGGACCGGTTCCCTTGTACGGGATGTGCGTGAGCTCGATTCCCGCCATCGACCTGAAGAGCTCGACGGCGAGATGACTCGACGAACCGCTGCCGGCCGAGCCGTAGTTGACCGAGCCCGGCTTCGCCTTCGCCGCGGCGATCACATCCTTGACCGTTTTCCCCTGCAGCGAAGGGCCTGAAGCCATCATCAGCGGCACCGAAACGAACTGGATGACCGGGGTGAAATCCTTGAGCGCGTCGTAGTTCACCTTGCTGTAGAGGTGAGGGTTGATGACGTGCGGGATCGACGCGAAGAGCAGCGTGTAACCGTCGGGGTTCGCGCGCGCGGTGATCTCGGTTGCGATGAGGCCTCCCGCGCCGCCTCGGTTGTCGACGACGACCTGCTGGCCGAGTCCCGCGCTCAACTGCTGCGCGGCGATGCGCCCGAGGATGTCGGCGGCGCCGCCGGGGGGAAAGCCGACGACCAGCCGGACGGGGCGATCGGGGTAGGTCTGGGCGAGCGTTGCGCTGGTTGAACCGAGGGAGAGAAGCGCGGCGCACGCTGCGCCGAACACTCTTCCCCTCACCCCGACCCGGCCCCTCGCCTGCGTTCGCAGGCTCTCCCCGCCGCGCGGGGCGAGGGAGCGTTTGGTGGCGTTGCCTCTCACCTCGTGCTGACCGAGGAAGTTGTTTGTTGCGCCTGCATACCGAGTCACACCCACACTCCTTCAACTGCAGTTAACCGCTGCTACTTGAAATGCGCTTACGTGCGCCACGAGATCGCCACGGCGCGCTGCGCCTCGCGATGACATCAAAAAACACCGTCATTGCGAGGAGCGGCAGCGACGAAGCAATCTCGAAGCGTTCGACGCGACGCGTCACTTCGCACATCATCAGCCTTCCGGCCGCGCCCCCGACGCCTTCACGGCCCTGCCCCATTTGTCCATCTCGCTGCGTATGAACGCGGTGAACTGCTCGGGCGTATCGCCGACGAAGTCCGCGCCTTCGGAAGCCATGCGGTCGCGCACTTCGGGCAGCGCGAGGATGCGCACCGACTCCTTGTGCAGGCGGTTCACGATGTCTTTCGAGGTTCCGGTCGGCACCGAGACGCCGAACCACGACCCGGTCTCGAAACCTTTCAGGCCCTGCTCGCTGATCGTCGGGATGTCCGGAACCGCTGCGACGCGCTTCAACGTGGTCACGCCGAGCGCGCACACGCGGCCGCTTTTGACGTGAGGCAGGGTCGAGACCATCGCGCCGAAGTACACCTCGATGTGTCCCGCGATGATGTCGGTGATCGCGGGCGTCGCGCCGCGATAGGGCACGTGCACCATCCTGACGCCCGCCATCGACTTGAATATCTCGCCCGCGAGATGGTGCGGGCTGCCGATTCCGGTCGAGCCGTGACGCAGTGAATCGGGATGCGCTTTGGCGAGCGCGATCAACTCCTTTACGTTTCTCGCCGGCACCGACGGGTGCACGACGACGATGCCGGGCACCTTGGCGAAGTTCGTGATGTGCACGAAGTCGCGCAGGATGTCGAAGTTGAGCTTCGGATACAGCGTGGGGTTGATCGCATTCGCAACCGTTGGCATGAAGAGGGTGTAACCATCAGGCGCCGATTTCGCCGCGACTTCCGTGCCGATGTTCGTTCCGGCACCCGGGCGGTTCTCGACGATCACCTGCTGTCCCCATGCTTCGGTGAGCTTCTGCCCCACCGCGCGCGCGAGCATGTCGGCCGTTCCGCCGGGGGTGTAGCCGACGATCCAGCGGATGGGTTTGTTCGGATAAGCGGCGCCGGTTTGCCCGAAGGCTGCAGTGACGCCCATCGTCATCAGCACTGCCGCACAGATCATGCGTGGTGTCATGCGCCCTCCTCGGCTTTGTGTACGTTGAAATTCAAAAGCAGGAATCAAGGACGCGAAGGAAGAGACAAGGACGCAAGGGAGGACTGTCATCGCGAGGAGCGGCAAGCGCGACGTGGCGATCGCGTGGCGCACGCAAACCGGGGTCTGACCCCGCGAGCGTCTCGGGATTGCTTCGTCACCGTGTTCCTCGCAATGACAACCGCGGCTGTCGGCGGTGCCAGGGCGAAGCCCCTTTGCGTCCGTTCTTCTTCCTTTGCGTCCCTGATTCCTGCTTTTGGTGTCGTGCTTTTCAGTTACCAGCCCAGGACGTAAGCAGGTCTGCGCGCGTCCGCCCCACCGTGCAGCACGCCTGTCTTGTGATCGGCGACGATCGTACACACCGCGCCGGCGAGCCACGTCGACTCCGGCCACTCGTAGACTTTGTGGCCGCGGCTCGCGAGCTCGTCGCGCGTCGGCGCATCGATCCTCGACTCGAGGTAGAGACGGCCGGGATAGTACGGATGCGGCTCGAACGATCCGGGATAGGTGTAGTTCGCAAAGCGCGGCGCGTCGATGGCGGTCTGCGCATCCATGCCGAACACGTTGACGTTGAGGAACACCTGCAGCATCGCCTGCGGCTGCACGTCTCCGCCGGGCGTGCCGAAAGGCATGTACGCCTTGCCGCCTTTCAGCGCGAGCGCGGGGCTCGGCGTGAGGCGCGGGCGCTTGCCCGGCGCGACCGACGAAGGATGCGTCGGATCGGCCCACGACTGCGTGCCGCGCCCGGAGCACAGGATGCCGACACCTGGGATGATCGGGGTCTGGTTCGAGCCGTCGCTCGGGGTGCACGAGAACGCGTTGCCGTCCTTGTCGATCACGCACAGATAGGACGTGTCGCCGGGTCCCGGCGCTTCTTCGGGCTGCGGCTCGGGCATCCAGCGATTCGGAATCTCGCGCAGGTGCTTCGGGTCGCCGGCCGGCGGCATTTCGGTCCACGCTTTCTCGGCGCTGATGAGCGTGCGCCGCCACTGGCCGTACCGGTCCGACATGAGGCCCGCGATCGGCACTTTGACGAACTTCGGATCGCCGAAATGGTTATGGCGGTCCGAGAACGCGAGCTTCAGCGCCTCGGTGACCACGTGGATGTAGTCGACCGAGTTGTGGCCCATCGCTTTGAGGTCGAAGTTCTTCAGGATGTTGAGCGCCATCGGCAGCACCGGGCCCTGCGACCACGGTCCGCACGCGTGCAGGTCGATGCCGTTGAAGCGCGTGCGCACCGTGGGCTCGAAATTCACCTTGAATCCGGCGAAATCCTCGAAGCGCATCGGCCCGCCTTCTTTCTCGATGAAGCGCGTCACTTCGCGGGCGATGTCGCCTTTGTAGAACGCGTCGCGAGCGGCTTTGAGGCCGGCCTTGCGGCCTTTCTTGCGCGCGGCGCGGCGCTCCTCGTCGGCCATGAACGTCAGCGTGCGCGCGAGATCGGCCTGTTTGAAGATCTCGCCCTCTTCAGGCGGACGGCCTTTGGGCAGGAAGACTTTGCGGCTCGACGGCCAGCGAGCGTATGACGCGACGTTGTCCTTGATGAACTGGGACATGAGCCCGTGCATCGGAAAACCTTCGGACGCGAAGCGGATGGCGGACGATGCGACGTCGGCGAAGCTCATCGTACCGAAGTTCGACAGCGCGGTGAGCCACGCATCGGGCGCGGCGGGAACGACGCAGCGCTCGACGCCCGGCGGGATCTTGCCGCCGTGGCGCTGCATGAAGTAATCGGGGGTGATCGCCTTGGGCCATACGCCGAGACCGTCGATGCAGCTCACCTTGCGGTCTTTGGCGGTGTAGATGATCTGCGGGGCGACCCCGCCGAAGTTGACCTTGTCGGTCTGCAGCACGTCGATCGCGATGCCTGCCGCGACGCCCGCGTCGATCGCGTTGCCGCCGGCTTCGAGGATCTGGAAGCCCGCGTGCGCCGCGAGATAGTGGCCCGCGGAGACGACGTGGCGCGTCCCCATGATGGTCATGCGTTTCGAAGCCATAGAGAGATGCCCGGATGGAGATGCTGATGGAAAGGAGCGAATTTTAGCCCCAACGCCCGGCGAGCGCTCGTGATCGATGCACTCGTCGCTGCACTGCGGCGCGAAATGATGCGGTCACCGCGGTAAACCGTCGGCCCACTCGTGCGTAGTATCATGTCGCCGCTTTACGCGTCCGCCCGCCGCTTCGCCTCCTTCAAGCCAGGCGACACGCGGACAGCCTGATTTCAAAAACGAGGAGATCGTTGAATGACCCAGCAGTTCCGCCTACGCGCGAGCGCGGCTTTGTGTGCCGTCGCGCTGGCCGCTTCGGCGTCCGCACTCGCTCAGCAGTACCCGACAAAACCGGTGCGCATGATCGTCCCCTTCGCGCCCGGCGGTAACACCGACATCATCGCTCGCGCGTTCACGCCCAAATGGGGCGAGCTCCTCGGCCAGCAGGTCATCATCGACAACCGCGGCGGCGCGGGCGGCACGATCGGCACCGAAAGCGCGGCGCGCGCGGCGCCCGACGGCTATACGCTCATCATGGTTTCGGCCGGACACACCATCAACCCGGCGATGATTCGCAAGATGCCTTACGACTCGGTGAAAGATTTCACCGCGCTCGGCGTCATCGCCGACGTGCCCACCGCGCTCGTCGTGCATCCTTCGGTTCCGGCGAAGAACATGAAAGAGCTGATCGCGATCGCGAAAGCACGACCGAACTTCCTCAACTATTCGACCGCCGGCCGCGGCACCGTGGGGCACCTGTCGGCCGAGCTCCTGTCGTCTGTCGCGCAGATCAAGCTCACGCCGATCCATTACAAGAGCGCGGGGCAGGCGCTGATCGACGT
>JAQGNC010000203.1 GCA_028292065.1 Betaproteobacteria bacterium | reverse complement strand
TACTTTGCAGTGCCGGAGGAGGAGATCAAACGACTCGAATCCGTCCTGACGATCGTAGGCGGCAAACCCGTCTATGGGGCGGCCGAGTTCAAGGATCTGTCCCCGCCACCACTGCCCATCGTGCCCGAATGGTCACCGGTTGCGCACTATGGCGGCTACCGGAATTCCGCCGCGGCAAGCACGCCGGCAGCAGTCGTCGCGCAGTCAACTCGCGCGCATTCGCATTTTGCGGAGCATGTCTGGGGGCCTGGCGCGTGTCCATGCTGGGCTTTCTAAATGGCGTAGCAAAATGACTCAGGTGCCGAGGCGCCGACGGTCATTTTGCTACGCGTTCTGAGGAGCGGCTTTTGAGCGCACCGGCAGAGGACACCATCTGTGCAGCCCGCGAAATGGTCCACGTCGCGATCATGCGCGTCGTACGTCCAGGACGTGAACGGGAGTTCGAAGCACTGATACAGAAGTTTTTTGAGGAAGCCGCGCGACAGCCTGGCGTATGCGGCGCGTACCTCATTCGACCCATCGTCGGTTCGCTTTCGCGCGAGTACGGCATCCTGCGTTCGTTCCACAGCGAAGAGGATCGGGACCGCTTTTACGGCTCCGACGTATATCGCGATTGGAACGACGCCGTCGCGCCGCTGGTCGAAGGCGGACCGCAACGTCGCGAACTCCATGGGCTCGAGGCGTTCTTCCACGGGAACGCTCCGCCGCCTCCACGCTGGAAGATGGCGGTGCTCACTTGGGTGGGCGTCAATCCGGCCGTATTCATTTTCTCGAACGCTGTGCCGGCTATCGTCGGCGAGCTGCCGATGCTCGCAGGGCTGCTCCTCGTGAACGCGTTCGTTGTCGCGTCGCTGACATGGGGGTTCATGCCGGCGCTGACGAAGCTCTTCAGCCGCTGGCTCCATCCGGCGTCAGCGTGAGCCAGCAAGAAACGACGGCACCGCGGCCCCCGGCGGCAGCTGCAAGGCCGTCGCCGTGGGCGCCGCTGTCGCTCCCCACGTTCCGCGCGCTGTGGCTGGCGAATGTCGTTTCAGATATCGGAGGCGCCATGCACGGCGTCGGAGCGGGTTGGCTCATGACTGCCATGTCGCCCAGCCCGCTCATCGTCGCGCTCGTGCAGGCGGCCACGATGCTGCCGATGTTTCTCCTCGTGATGCCCGCAGGCGTACTGGGAGACATACTGGATCGCCGCAAGCTACTCATCTTCGCTGAGTGGTGGTCCATGATCAGCGCTCTCCTCCTTGGCGTATTCACGCTCGTGGGGTGGATGTCGCCGTGGATTCTGCTGCTGCTCACATTCACCCTCGGAATCGGCTCGGCGCTGGGCACGCCGCCGTTCCAGTCGATTGTTCCCGAGCTCGTGCCGCGCGACAGGCTCCCGTCGGCAGTTGCATTGAACAGCATGGGCGTAAACATCGCGCGAGCCGTCGGCCCGGCGATCGGCGGCGTTCTGATTTCGTTCACGGGGCCCGCGTCAGTGTTTTTCTTCAACGCGGTCTCGTTCTCTTTCACGATCTTCGTACTGTGGCGGTGGAAACGCGAACCGCGCGTCACCAGGCTCCCGCCGGAACACTTTTTCGCGGGGATGCGCAGCGGCTGGCGCTATGCGCGGCGCAACCCACAGCTGCAAGCGGTGCTCGCGCGAGCAGCTGCGTTCTTCAGTTTCGCCGCGGCACTTTGGGCGCTCCTGCCACTTATAGGCGCGCAGAAGCTGCAAGGCAGCCCCAACGGCTACGCAATTCTCTTGAGCTGTATTGGCGTCGGCGCGGTCTCGGCCGCATTTACGCTGCCGAAGGTACGGGAAAAGCTGTCCTCGGACGTTCTCACAGTTGCGGCGGCCGTGACGTTCGCCGCGGCGACGGCTGTCACAGCAGTTTCGGATAATTTCTATCTCATCGCCGCCTTCATGGTGGCAGCAGGCTGGTCGTGGCTCGCAAGCCTTTCGACGTTCAATGTGACAGCTCAGTTTGCGATCGCGGAATGGGTGAAAGGCCGCGGATTGGCGATGTATCAGATCGCTTTCTACGGCTGCCAGGCCATCGGCAGCATCGTATGGGGCCAGGTGGCCAGTGTCACATCGATCGCCACAGCGTTGGTTATTGCATCAGCCGGACTACTTGTCGGCTCTCTCACGGCCGTGAAGTTCAAGCTCGGCGGCACCGGCAACCTCGACTTGCAGCCTTCGCTGCATTGGCCGGAGCCGCATGTCGTTCTCACCGATACAGCAGATCGAGGCGCCATCCTGACGACGGTCGAATACGAGATCGATCGAGCTGACGCTGCGGCGTTTCTCAAGGCCGCGCAGGAGCTCGAGCGGTCGCGGCGGCGTAACGGCGCCTATGCCTGGGGCGTGTATGAAGACATGGAGAAACCCGGTCGCGTCATCGAGCACTTCTTTACGGACTCCTGGCTGGAGCACTTGCGACATCACCAGCGGGTCACTGTGGCCGACCGCGACGTTCAAGACCGTGTGAACGCCTTTCATAAAGGGACGGCGGCGCCACGCGTGTCGCACCTGGCTGCGCTGGGGTCGCGCGACGATCAAGCGCATGAGGCATCAGCGGGTACGGCACGGGCTCGATCATCCGACCGGTGACGTTCAGCCCATGCGCGAAGTGGGGAGGCTGGGCCAATCAAGGATTCTCGAAATCCGGCGTAAAGGAGGCCGTGTGCCTCCAGAGCTCCCGCCGCCACCCTGTCGGACGCATCACCACTGCTTAAAGGGTAAACTGACCTCGTCGCACCCTCCGCACCTTCGCAGTTCCTGCACTAGCACGTCACTACTTCGCCGGGCACCGCCGCCCGAGACAGACGCGAGAGTCCCGCGCCGCCGCCGCGACCGCCGCCGGTGTTCCCTGCCGTTCGACCGACGGCCCAGGAGTAGTGCATGAGCGATAGAACACACGGCGCCGCCGCCCGGCGCCGGGGGCTCCGTGCCGGTGCAGCACCGGGATGGACGAGGAGCGTCGCGTTTCAGGTTCGTCCGACGACTGCGTTCGCAGAGCACACAGCCCGCGCGATGACCTCCATCGTCGCGCGGACGCGCGACGTGGCGGCATAACATCGAATGGTCAGCCAAAACGATCTGGGCCCGCCCGAGTCGCAGCTCAGCCAGCTGTTCGAGCAGGCGCCGGGGTTTTTAGCGATGTTGGAAGGTCCAAGCCACGTATTTCGGCTTGCGAATCATTCTTACCGCAGCCTCGTCGGAAACCGCGAACTCATTGGCGTACCGGCACGCGAGGCCTTTCCAGAGCTCACGGCGGCGCCGTATCTAGCTTTGCTCGACCAGGTCTTTTCATCCGGACAGGCCCATATCGGACGCAGAAGCTCGTTGCGTCTGGCAGGCCCCGGCGGGCAGGCCCGCGCTGAGCGCTTTATCGATTTCGTTTATCAACCCGTGCTGGGCCCTGGCGGTACGCCCTCAGGCATTTTCGTCCAGGGGCATGACGTCAGCGAGCTCGTTTTCGTCGAGCAGCGCCTCGAGGCGAAGGTAAGAGAACTGGAGCTGGAGCGGCGCATCTTCGACACGGCACT
>JAQGNC010000321.1 GCA_028292065.1 Betaproteobacteria bacterium | reverse complement strand
TCACCGTCCTCGCGGTGACGGAACCGCTGCTGTTCCTGCCCTGGGCGGTGAAACGCACGATGCCGGCGAAGCTCGGCGAATCCATACAGTCGCTGCTGGTGGACCTCGGCCGCAGCGACGAAGGCAGAAAGGTATTGAAAGCCTCGCAGACGACCGGATTCGGCAAAGCCGGGGACCGCGACTACGATCCTCACCGCAAGATGACCCGCGCGGTGTTCGGTCCGGAGGGATCTGCCAGATAGGCAGGTCCGCACCATGAGCCCCGCAGGTCCACCGGAGGGCGGCATGCGTATCGAGCGAAGGCGAGAGGCGCGTGCAAACGCCTCGCGCAGAAAGCGATACGCCATGGTCGCGTTGATCGCCGCATTCGTGCTGTGGGCGCATCTGGCGTCCGGCGTCCGGGTGTTTCGCTCGGAAGTGACCCCCGAGCCCGGATGGGACAAATTCCGCGTCGACTATGGGATCGGGCACTTCGGTGAGGACGGCCAGTTCGTAAGGGCCGTGCAGAACGGCTACAACCTCGTTTACCACACTCGAAAATACGCGCCGCGCTTCACCCGTGACACCGCCGGCAAGCGCCCGGATTCCTGCGCCGCCTGCCATACGGTCGAAGACATCGCGTACGGCTTCGTCAACTCGGACCGCGTCGACCCCAAGCTCGGCAGGAGGGTCTCGTTCGAAGACCGCGTGAGGTGGTGCTATGCCGGTCCGATGGGCGGCTTCGTTCCGACGACTTATGATCCGGTGGTGCGCGACATCCGCCTGCTCGCTCGAGCGGTTGCCCACCACCTCCAGTTAAGTGAAGGCGCGCTCAGGAGCAAAGACTAGCCATGCGAATGCTGACCGGCAAATTCACCCGGATCGTCCTGCTCCTGCTGTTCCTCGGAGGTCTCTATTTCCTGGCGACCCACAAGCACCGGCAACGCGAAGAGACCCGGCAAGCCCCGGTGGTGCTGACACCCGGCTGCGCCGACAAACTCGGCCGCTACGGACTCGCCTCGGCCGACTACTACCAATCGCCGTACCTTCTGCAACGGACCCGCACGTCGATGAAGGTCCGGGGCTATAGCGACGAGGACGTGCGAGCGATCCAGCGCGGATGCAACATCGTCGACGATACACAGGGGACTCTGGCGAAGGATAAAGGGCTCGAACGCTGGAACACCACGCGCTTCATCCGCGGCAGCCATGCGAGCTGCGATCACTGTCACCAGGGCATCGGGGACAAACAGGACGCCGCCGGTAACCGCCTGAAGGGCTCGCTCAGCCTCGGGGCGTCGTGGGCGATGGCCGACATGTACGATCGATTCACCGGTTTGCTGCTGCCCTACGAGCTGCGGCAGATGCAGTGCTACATCAACTCGTCCAACGGCTATAAACCGAACATCGCCGACGACGTCATACGCGACGTCACCGCGTACAGTCGCTTTCTGTCCGCTGCTCTGGGTCTGAAGATCGGCAACCACTACGAAGAACAGGGCATCGACGAGATCGCCGCATCCGCGACCCCGAAGCAGGGAGACGACTATGTTCGCGGCGCGGCCCTTTACAGACACAAATGCCAGGGCTGCCACGGCCCCCAGGCGTTCGGCACGGAGGCCAATGGCCGCGTCGTCGCCCCCGCGCTGGCAGGACCCAATGCGTGGAACATGCAGTCGCGCAACTACTTCCATTATGTTTCGACGATCCTCCCCGGCTTCATCTGCCGCAACATGCCGCTGGGAGAAGAGAACACGCTCAGCAACCAGGAATGCCGGGATATCGCGTATTACATCAGCAATCTGCCCAGGCCCGCGGGCGATCGCCAGGGGCCGCTCATGGCTCTGCAGCAGCAGATGCTGATGGCGGTCATGCCTCCTCTCATGCGGCTGACCGGGTCCGGCCGGAGCATCGAAGCGCCGGCGCCTGAACGATGAAATCGCCGGCATCGGCAGCGAAATACAAGGCGCTCCTCGGGCAGCGCTGGCCGAACCTGTCCGGCCACCTGGTGGTGGGGCTGACGCTGGCGCTGGTCACGCTGCCCCAGGCCGTGGCGTTTTCCGTGACTCTCGCGGGCGTGCCCCCTCACTTCGGGATCTATGCCGCGATCTGGGGCGTCCTGTTCTGCACGATGCTCAATCCTTCGCGCATCTTTCATGGCGGCCCCAACACCGCCATGTCTGCCGCGATCGGGGTCACCCTGCTGCCGATTGCGCCCCCGTTCGGCGCCGAGTACATGGGCTACGCCCTGACGCTGGGCCTCATGGCGGGGCTGATCCAGTTGCTGATCTATCTGATCCGGCCGCTCAGCAGGATGCTCGATCTCATCAGCGAGCCGGTGATCAACGGCATGATCTGCGGCATCGGCCTGTTCCTGATCTTCAAGTCCCTTACGACCTTCGGCGGACTGCCGTTCAACACCGAAGTGGAATGGCCGCTCTGGATCGCCTGGCAGTCGTTTCTCGCGGTACTGGAGATCGGGAACATTCACGCGATAGAGATCGGCTCGATCACGCTCATTACCTGCGTGATCGCGCGGCAGTTCGAGCCGCTGCGTAACTGGGCCATCCTGTTCGGCATCGCGGCCGGCACCCTGTATTCTGAATACCTGAGCGCGACCCGCGGCCTGCAAAACACGCTGGTCGAGCAGATCGGCAACCTGTCGTCGATCGGCCCGGTCTACCCCTCGCTGCCGCTGTTCAGCCCGGAGACGATGCCGGACGTCGTCGCGATCGTGCCCGGCGCGATCACGCTCGCCCTGTTGGGACTGTTCCAGACGGTCGCGGCGATGCGTCGCATGAACCGCAAAGTCGGCGGTTACAGCGACAGCCGCCAGGCGATCTTCTCGGACGCGGTGTGTAACTGCCTGCTGCCGTTTCTCTCCTCGCTGCCCACCTGCGCGTCGTTCAACCGCATGTGGCTGGTTCACCAACTCGGCGTTCACAGCCGTGTCGCGATCGCAAGCTCGGCGCTGTGGCTATTGCTGCTGGTACTGTTCCTCGCCAAGCTGATCGCCATCATTCCCATGCCCGCGATGGCCGCGGTGATCATGCTGCTCGGCGCCAACATGATCAACTGGGAGGACATCAAGCCCCACTTCAAGGATAGGCGCGAAGCGGTGGTATTCATGGGATCGTTCCTCTCGGTGCTCTTCCTCGACCTGTTCGGGGCGGTGATCGTCGGTTCGGTCCTCGCCGTCGCCTACTCGAAATGGGAACAGGCCCATCCGAACATCAGCGTGACCGGCAACGTGCTCAGCGTGAGGGGAAGTATCTATTACGGCTCCCTGCCGGTGATCGAATCGATGTACCACGGTGTAATCGAGCGCGAAGGCAGCGCGGTCATCGACTTCTCGCAGTGCTACTACATCGATCAGGAAGGGATACGCTGGCTGGCGGCGGCGAAAGCGGGCCAGAAAGCTTCTCTGGCCGACCGCCGCAGGATCGAGAGCCGGCGCGAGCTCGAACGCCGCGAGGCGGCAGACCGGAAACGCGCGTCCGGCAGACGGCGCAAGCGGGACCGAAGGCAACGATCGGAGTTTTGACTCCGGCGTGATGAAGTGATGAAGTGATGCACCGACGATTTCAGAGCGACCGACTGACAAGTCCCCTCGCCCCGCTTGCGGGGAGAGGGTTAGGGAGAGGGGCGGGGTGATGCCAGACATAGACGAAACACACGACATCTCGCGCCCACCCTGGGTCGCTTCAGCCCTGTCGCATCCGGTCTTCCCGCTGCAGAACCTGCCTTTCGGGGTGTTCAGCACCGCGGCGGAAGATCCGCGAGGCGGTGTCGCGATCGGCGACGAGATCTTCGATCTCAAGCGCGCGCTCGAAGCGGGCCTCTTCACCGGCCCCGCGCGCGACGCCGCCGCGGCCGCTGCGGCGCCGACCCTGAACGCTTTCATGGCGCTCGGCAAAGCGCCTCGAGCCGCGCTGCGCAAGCGGCTTTTCGCGCTGCTCGCCGAAGGCGACGAAGCCGCGCCTGCGCGGGCGCTCTCGGCGACCCTGCTGCATCGCGCGGACGCGTGCACGATGCACGTGCCGGCCGCGATCGGCTCGTACACCGATTTCTTCGCCGGCATCCATCACGCCTACAACGGCGGCGTGCGCAACAAGCGCAACCCGCCGCTGCTGCCCAACTACAAATACGTGCCGGTCGCCTATCACAGCCGCGCCTCGTCGATCTGTCCGTCGGGCACGCCGGTGCGGCGCCCGAACGGCCAGCGAAAACGCGTCGATGAAAGCGCGCCGAGTTTCGGTCCTTCGCGCAATCTCGATTTCGAGCTCGAGCTCGGGGTGTGGATAGGGCCCGGCAACGCGCTCGGCGAGCCGATTCCAATCGCGCGCGCAGGCGAGCACGTCGTGGGGCTGTGCATGTTGAACGACTGGTCGGCGCGCGACGTCCAGGCGTGGGAATACCAGCCGCTCGGGCCGTTTCTTTCGAAGAACTTCGGCACGACGATCTCGCCGTGGATCGTCACGGTGGAGGCGCTCGCGCCGTTCAGGCGCGCGCAGCCGCCGCGTCCTGAAGGCGACCCCCGGCCGCTGCCGTACCTGTGGGACGAAGCGGACCAGGCCGGCGGCGCGTTCGACATCGGGCTCGAGGTCCTGATTCGCACCACGGCGATGCGCGATGCAGGCGTGGCTGCGCACCGCCTGTCGGCGAGCAATGTGAAGCACCTCTACTGGACCCTGGCGCAGATGGTCGCGCACCACACGTGCGGCGGCTGCAATCTGGAGCCGGGCGACATCTTCGGCAGCGGCACGCTCTCCGCGCCCGATCGCAGCGGGTGGGGGAGCTTGAGCGAGCTCTCCGAAGATGGCACGACTCGCATCGAGCTGCCTTCGGGCGAGACCCGCACCTTTCTGGAGGACGGCGACGAGCTCATCCTGAGGGCGAGTGCGCAGCGCGAAGGTTACGCGACGATCGGCTTCGGGGACTGCGCGGGGCGCATCATGCCCGCGCTCGCGCTCGGTTGAACCTTACGCGACACAGGCGGCGTTCATGAACGATGCCGGTGGGGGCCCCGCCCTCTCGATCGCGAGCCCGTGCGTTCGCAACTGCTGTCTCGACGACGACGACATCTGCCTGGGGTGCTTTCGCTCGATCGTCGAAATCTGCGCGTGGAGCGAGGCGAGCCCCGCCGACCGGACAGAGATCCTGAAAAGATGCGCCGAGCGGCGCGAGCAAAGGCGCAGCCGGAATCGCGGCCCGTAAATTCGCGAATCGCTTTCGTGCGCGCGCTCGAACCTGTAGCGCAGGCGCCACGCCTGCAGCCGGCTTCGGTTCGGGTTCGCGGCGCGATCTGCTAAAAACCGCTGCAGGCGCGGGCGCCTGCGCTACGAACGCCGCGGCGCGCTACTTCAGCGGCGCTTTGCCCTGCGAGATGTCCATCACCAGGCGCGTCGCGAGATAGAGCCGGGGCTCGATCGAGCTCACGAGCACGTACTCGGCATCGTTCGAGTGCGCGCCGAAGCCTCTGAGTCCGAAGCGCTCGATCACCGCATTCTTCGTGTTGAGCGCAGCGAAAGCCGCATCGGTCCCGCCGCCTTCGGCCACCGCATCGACCACGAGCTTCATCCCGAGCTCCTGGTAGATGCGCTGCGCGTGCTTCGAGAGCGCGAGCGAAGACGGCGTCGCTTCGAGCGGCGGGCGGCGGCGCTCGAACTCCATGTCGACTTTCGAATCCGGCAGGAGCTTGTTCTTTATCTTCTCCCGAGCCTGTTTTTCGATGCCGTCGTAGTCGGCCACGCGCAGCACGCGCACGTCGGCGGCCGCTTCGGCCCGTGGCGGGATCATGTTGCGGGTGACACCCGCGCTCGCCATCGTCCAGTTCATCTTCACGCCGACTTTCGGGTCCGACAGGTCCTTGGTCTGCAGCACCTGGTGCGCGAGCTCGTACAGCGCGTTCACCCCGCGCTCGGGCGAGCTGCCCGAATGCGACGCCTTGCCGACGACGCTCAGGGTCACCGCGGCGATTCCGGCGGTCGCGAGCGAGAGCTTGTCCGAATCGACTCGCGAGCCTTCGAAAGACATCGTCACGTCGTGGTCCGCGCCGAGCTTGGTGAAGTGGCTGCGGGAAGCGGGCGAGCTGATCTCTTCGTCGCCGTTGATGAATACGGTCAGCGTGCCGTAATCGCGGAAGTTGAGCGCCTTCAGCATCGCGACGGTGTGCAGGATCACCGCGACGCCCTGTTTGTCGTCGGCGATCCCGAGCCCGTACGCGCGGTCGCCGTCGATGCGAAACGGCTGCTTGCCGAGGGTGCCGCGGGGATAGACGGTGTCCATGTGCCCGATCAGCAGGATCTTCGCCTTGCCCGTGCCCGTGAACGTGCCTTTGACCATCTTTCCGATCTTCTCGGGGGTGTCGTGCATCTTGTAGATCTCGGGGCCGGGCTCGATCATCTCGACCGTCGCGCCGAGCGCTTTGAGCCTCGCGGCGACGACGTCCGCGAGCTTGTCGAGGCCTTCGCGGTCGCGGCTTCCGGTCTCGATCCCGACGATGTCCTTCATCGTGTCGAGGAGCGGCTGCTTTTCCTTTTTCGCAAGCGACAGCACGGGCTCGACGGCCTGGGCCACGGCGTGCCCCGCACCGAGGAGCATTGTGGACGCGAGTAGAAGAGCGATCGAGAGGCTGGGAAGTCGCATGGAGTCACCTGAGCGAATGGAGAAGGGTTTAGGTTGGACGCGATGTTACCGCGTTTGAATATCGCGTTCGCGCGTCGCGCTCTCGCACCGCCGACGTGCATCGTGAGCGCGGCCCGCACCGCGGAAGGGCGCTTTCGCGCCGATTAAACCCACCCTGATCCCAACCTTCCCCCTGAGGGGACGGAGAGTTCGGCAGGCGCGCTGCGCCTGTCGTCCCCTCCCCTTCAGGGGGAGG
>JAQGNC010000182.1 GCA_028292065.1 Betaproteobacteria bacterium | reverse complement strand
ATCTGAACCTGCGCTCGCTCGAGGAGCTGCCGGCGCTGGACGATCTGGGCACGCTGGTCGAGGTCGCCCCCGCCGCCCAGCCCGAGCTCGAAGGATCAAGCGACGCGGCTGCAGCGACCGACGAAGCGGTCGAGGCTGCGGACGCCGGGACACCGGATGCTGCACGGTCTGAACACAGCGCGGCCTCGCACCCCGAGGCCGACGAGCCCGTGCACGCCGCGGCCGACGACGCGCAGGTCGTCGCAGCGGAATCGGAAGAGGCGCACGCAGTCGAAGCGCAAGCCGACGACGAGCACGCGCTCGAAGCAGATGCGCAAGACGAGCACGCAGTCGAAGCAGATGCGCAAGACGAGCACGCAGTCGAACTCGAAGCCGACGAGATCGCGGCCGCTCCAGCGCAGGACGACGATGCCCGCCACGTCGAGATCAGCTCGGACGGCAACGAAGACGACGGCGACATTCCGCCCGCGAGCGCGGACGGTCATCACCGACGCTTCTCGCCCCGCCTGCACTGAAAGCGGCGGTCCGGAGTCACCAGTCGCAGAAGAATCAATGGCGGTTTGTAGCGCAGGCGCCCTCGCCTGCAGCAGCGTTTATGGATTCCTGCGCGACGCCGAGGCGGCGTTGCTGCAGGCGAGGCGCCTGCGCTACAGGTTCGAGCGCACCTAGAGCGTCAGGCGCGCGTAGATCTCGGCGACTTTCACCGGCAGTTTCGCCACGTCGTCTACGAGCGCCCAGCGCGCCGCCCCGTACATGCGCGGCAGGTAGTCGTGCGCTTCGCGGTCGATCGTGATGCAGAAAGGCTTGACGCCTGCGCGATGCGCTTCGACCAGCGCCCGGCGCGTATCCTCGATCCCGTACTCGCCCCGATAGTTGTCGCTGAAGTCGTCCGGCCTGCCGTCGGACAGCGTGATCAGCAGTCGCGTGCGCGCGTCGACTGCGCCGAGCAGCGCGGTGAGATGGCGGATCGCCGCGCCCATGCGCGTGTAATCCTGCGGTTCTATCCCGGCGATGCGCCCGCGCACTTCATCTCCGTACGGCTCGTCGAAGCCTTTCACCCTGAAAACCTGGCAGTGCTTGCGCGTCACGCCTGAGAAGCCGTAGATCGCGTAGCGGTCGCCGAGTGCTTCGAGCGCTTCGCACAGCATCACCAGTGCCTCGCGCTCGGCGTCGTTGATCCAGCCTTTGGTCGAGCCGCTCATGTCGATCATGAACATCACCGCAAGGTCGCGTTCGGCACGCTGGCGGCGTGTGAACACGAGCGACGGGACCTCCGCGCCTTGCTTCATGTCCGCGTAAGCGTCGACGAGCGCGTCGAAGTCGAGCCCGTCGCCGTCGGCCTGGCGTTTCAACACGCGCTCCTCGACGCGCATCAGCTCGAACGTGCGCTTGAGCTGTGCGATGCGGCCGGCGTATTTGCGCACGGTGCTTGTCACGAATTCGGCCTCCCCCGGTTCGACCTCGTGCTCGCGAACGTGGCACCAGTTCCTGCGGTAATGGCGGCGCTGGTAATCCCACTCGTCGTAGATGCGCGCAGGTTCAGCGAGGTCCCCGGGGTCTTCGGCAGCTTCGGCGCTCGCAGCCGCACCTGCGCCGGACGGCACCAGGTAATCCTCGGGTATGTCCCCGAGGTCCTGCCGTATCGACGCCATGAGCCGCGCCATCTCGGCGGGAGTCTCCACCGGGGACTCGTCGAGCCGGAGCGCGCTGTGCTGTGCAGGCGCGTTCTCGTCTGTGCTCCGGGCTTCGAGCGTGAAAGCGGGTGCGGGCTCGCCAGCCTCGGTGCGCGCCTCAAGCATGCGCGCGAGGGCCGCCTGGAACGCGCTTTTCTCCCGCGCAATACGCGCCGCGCGTGCGGCGGCGGCGCCTTCCGGGTCGAGGACGCTGGGATACAGGGATTCGAAAAGCGGCGGATCGGCGTACAGCTCATGCGTGAGCGCAATGCTGTCGTGCACGCTCGCCGATGGCTCACGCAGCCGGGACACACGAGGGTCGTGGAGATCGTCGCGAGAGAGCGCTTCGATGTCGGCCGCAAGACCCGGCAGGGCGCGCGCGATGCACGCTTCCAGTCTCACCGTCTCCAGCGCGTTCAGCAACGCCAGCGCTCGGGCGGGGTCGTCGAAGGGGGCCACGGCGGCGGCGAGGTCGGCGTTGTAGGTGCCGTAGCGGCTCTGGGCCCAGAGCAGCGCGGCAGTGCCTTTGTAGAGGAGAAAGTTTTCCTGCGTCGTCGCGTAGCGGGCGAGCAGAGGCGGCAGATAGATGCACTCGGTGTCGGTCCAGGCGCGCGCGGCGGGTTCGACCGCCATCGGTCTTCCTGAAAGTCCCTGAACGAAGAGGCGCAATACCTGGGCGGCGCTCTCGAACGATACCGCGGTGTCGGTATGGTGGCCGGTGAACGCCTGCCAGTCGGCGACCGCCGTGCCGCCCGCGTGCAGCCCGTCGCGATCGTAGGCGTCCATCGCGCCGACGATCCAGCGCTCTGCCGCCTGCGCGTCGAGGACGCGAAGCGCGGCCCCGGCCGCTGCCGCGAACTGGAACGCGAGCTCCGGGCTTGTACGGGCGATCACCGAAACCCAGTGCAGGACGAAATCCTGGGCCGGCCGGTCGAGGACGGCGATACGTTCGGCGGCGTCAGTGGGCGTGCGGCGCGACGAGAGGACCGCATCCAGGCCGTCGTGCAGCGCCGACTCGATGTCGGCCGTAGTCAGCGGTACGCGCCGCGCCGACGCGCCCCGGTCAGAAGAGGGAGGAGGCGAGCTCATTGACCGCGCGCAGCATGTCTTCGTCGTCGGTCAGGGCCTGCGCGATCGCGCCGCGGCACGCGGTGCGAGGCGCCACGCCGAGGCGCATCAGCTTGGCGGCGTGGACGAGCAGCCGGGTCGACGCGCCCTCGTCGAGTCCGCTGCCTTTGAGGTTGCGCGTCATGTGCGCGAGGCGAACGAGCTTTTCGGCGTGCTCCGCGTCGATTGCGCTCTCGGCGATGACGATCTTCATTTCGAGGGCTGCGTCGGGGTAGGCGAACTCGATCGCGATGAAGCGCTGGCGCGTGCTCTGCTTGAGCTCCTTCATCACGTTCTGATAGCCGGGGTTGTACGACAGGACGAGCATGAACTCGGGCGGCGCCTGGAGGAGCTCGCCGCGTTTCTCCATCGGCAGGATGCGCCGCTCGTCCGCGAGCGGATGGATGACGACCGTCGTGTCCTTGCGCGCTTCCACGACTTCGTCGAGGTAACAGATCGCGCCGGCGCGAACGGCGCGCGCCAGGGGTCCATCGACCCACACCGTCTCCTGGTTCGTGATGAGATAGCGTCCGACGAGATCCGACGCGGTCAGGTCGTCGTGACATGACACCGTGATGAGGGGGCGCTTGAGCCGCCACGCCATGTGCTCGACGAAGCGCGTCTTGCCGCAGCCCGTCGGTCCCTTGAGCAGCACCGGAAGGCGGCTCGCGTATGCCGCTTCGAAGAGCGTGATTTCGTCGCCGAGCGGCTGGAAAAACGGCTCTTCCTCGATGAGCCGGGCTTCGGGCTGCAGCACCCGCGCGCGTAGTGAAGCGATGTTCGTATTCAAGTCGGATATCCCGTTGCGGCCGGCCCCGGTGCTGGAGAGTAGCCCCCTATCGATGCGGCGGACCGGCCCGCCGCATCGATATGGCGCCGAGATACTGCGCCAAACATTTGATGCTAAGATGAATTGGTTTGCCTCAACTATAAATCAGAAGGTCTTAGCACGACGTATGCAGAGACTCGGATCGCTGGGACGGGCGCTGCTGGCGCTCGGTCTCATGTCGTATGGCGCGAGCGGATGGGGACAGTTCTTCGGTGGCGGTGATCCATTCAGGACCAGGGACAGCGTCGCACCCGCCGCCGGCGTCACATGGGAACCCCGACAGCCGCTGCCCGGTGTCGTTCCGCCCGAATTCACACCGCCCCCGCAAAGCGCCGCGCCGCTCACCCTCGCCGAGCTGACGGAGTACGCCTTACGCAACAATCCGCGCGCCCGGCAGGCGTGGTACGCGGCGCGCGCGGCCGCCGCAGGCGTGGGTATCGAGCAGGCGGACTACCTGCCTCAGCTGAGCGGCTTGTTCGGCGTGACGCGCATCCGGCCGATTTCAGGAACGACCGGTGTCGCGTCGCCGCCGCAAACGCGATTCGGGCCGTCGCTCAGCCTGAGCTACATGCTTTTCGATTTCGCGCGCGACGACCAGGTGAGGGCGGCGGAGTACCGGCTGCTCGCCGCGAACCTGAACCAGAACCGGGTCCTGCAGGACGTCGTGTTCCAGGTCGAGCAGGCGTATTACCGCGTGCTCGGCCTGGAGCTGCTGGTAAAGGTGAACGAGCTCAGCCTGGAGAACCTGCGCACGTCGCTCGATGCCGCGGGACGCCGCCGCGAATCGGGCCTGGCCACGGTCGCCGACGTGTATCGCGCGGAGACCCAGGTCGCGCAGGCGGACGGGGTGCTCATCAGGAGCCGCGGCGAGTTCGAAAAAGCCCGCGGCCAGCTCGCTTCGGCGGTGGGGCTGCAGGTGAACCAGACGCTGCAGCTGCAAACCTTCGCTGACCTGCCGCCGATCCAGGATGTCATGTCTTCGGTTACGGACCTGCTCGACCGCGCACGCGCGACGCGTCCCGACGTCGTCGCGGCCGAAGCCCAGGCGCGCGGCGCACGGTCGGCGGCGCAAGCCGCTTCCAAAGCGCGTTACCCGACGCTCGAGCTCGCCGGCGCCGCGGGACAGACGGGGTTTCTCGATCAGGCGAATCGCGACCGGCCCCTGACGACCAATTACAGTTTCGGGCTGAACCTGCGTATCCCGCTTTTCACCGGCTTTCGCGACAACTACGCGCTCGCACAGGCTCAGGCGCTGGCGCAGCAGGCCGAAGCTTCGCGCGATACCCTGTACCGGCAGACCGAGCTCGACGTGTGGCAGGCGTATTACGACGTGAAGACCGCGGCGGGAGGCATCGGCAGCACCGACGCCCAGGTGAAATCGGCCGAGCAGACTTCGCAGGCGACGCTCGCTCGATACCGGGCGGGCTTCGGCAGCATCCTGGACCTGATCACGGCGCAGCAGGACGAATCGAACGCGCGGGTGCAGCGCATCCAGTCGTATCTCGACTGGTATACCGCGCTGGCGAGGCTCCAGTTCTCAACCGGATTCGCCGACATCATCTCGGCGGCGAGTGGAAAAAAATGAAACGTTTGACGATGCTTTTGTTGTTCGCGCTGATCGGCGGCGTCGCCGGGGGCGCGTACTGGTACTGGAGCCAGCAGGGCAGCACCGCGTCCGCGGGCGAGCAGCCGAAAGGCAAAGGTAAGGGCAAGGGCGGCGGTGTGCTCACGGTGCGCGCGGTGCAGGCGGTGGCGAAGCCGATGCCGGTCGTGGTCGAAGCGGTGGGCACGGTCGAAGCCGAGCACAGCGTGCAGGTGCGCGCGCAGGTGAGCGGGGCGCTGCAGTCGGTGCCGTTCAAGGAAGGCGACAAGGTGAAGGCGGGGCAGGTGCTGTTCCAGATCGATCCCGCCACGTTCCGGGCACAGTACAACCAGGCGCTGGCGCAGCTCGATCGCGACAAGGCGCAGCTCGAGAACGCGCGAGCGCAGCAGCAGCGGCTCGAACCCCTGCTCAAGCGCGAGTTCATCACCCGCCAGGAATACGATGTCGCGGTGACGTCGGCCAAGTCGCTCGAAGCGACCGTCGCCGCCGACCAGGCGGCGGCGGAGCAGGCGCGCATCCAGTTGAGCTACGCGCGTATCACCGCGCCGATCTCGGGGCGCACCGGAACGCTCGCGGTGAAGTCGGGGAATCTGGTGCAGGCCGCGGGCGCCGGGGTCCCGCTCGTCACGATCAATACGATGGACCCGATACTCGTCTCGTTCAGCGTCCCCGAGCGCCAGCTCGAGGACATACGGCGTTTCCAGAACGATCGCAACATGCGCATCGAGATACTCGCCGACCGCGCCGCCGCGCCGGTGGCGGAAGGCAAGCTCGTGTTCGTCGACAACACCGTGACCCCGCAGACCGGGACGGTGCTGCTCAAGACCCGCGTGCCGAACGCCAACGAAGTGATCTGGCCCGGACAGTTCGTCAACGTGAGGGTGGTGCTGACCATAGAGCCCGAGGCGGTGGTCGTTCCCGAGGCCGCGGTGCAGCCCGGGCAGGACGGAAGCTTCGTCTATCTCATCGACGAGAACAGCAAAGTCAAAGTGCAGCCGGTCAAAGTGTCGCGACAAATGGGCGCCGACGTGGTCATAGCGTCGGGCATCAGGGCCGGCGACCGCGTCATCACCGAGATCCCGCAGACGCTGACACCCGGGGCGACCGTGCAGCTCGCCGGCGAAGGCAAAGGCGGCAAAGGCGGCGGCAAAGGGGAGAAGGGCAAAGGCGGCGGCAAGAAAGCCGAAGCCGCGCCCGATGAGAAAGCGAAATAGGAGAGCCGGTCATGAACCTGTCGCGCATATTCATCGAACGACCCGTGGCCACGACCGTGCTGGTCGCGGCGATCGTGCTCTTCGGCCTGGTCGCTTTTCGCAGCCTGCCGGTGAACGACCTTCCCAATGTCGACTTCCCGACGATTTCGGTCACGGCGGAGTTGCCGGGCGCGAACCCCGAGGTGATGGCCTCGACCGTCGCGACCCCGCTCGAGCGCCAGTTCAGCCAGATCCCCGGCGTGGAGACGATGAACTCGGTGAACAGCACCGGGCGCACGCGCATCACGCTCCAGTTCACGCTCGAGCGCAGCATCGATGCCGCCGCGCAGGACGTGCAGACCGCGATCTCGCAGGCGATCCGCCGGCTGCCCGACGACATGGATCCGCCGACATTGCGCAAGGTCAATCCCGCCGATGCGCCGATCATGTTCCTCGCCGTGACCTCGCGCACCCAGCCGATGACCGCGCTCGACGAGTTCGCCGACACCCACATCGCGCAGCGGCTCTCGATGGTGAACGGGGTGGCGCAGATCCAGGTATTCGGCTCGCAGAAATACGCGGTGCGTGTCTACCTCGATCCTGAAGCGCTGTCCAAGCGCGGCCTGGGGCTCGACAAGGTGGTGAGCGCGATCCAGAACGCGAACAGCAATCTGCCTTCGGGCGTGCTGCAGGGGCAGGCGCGCAACTTCACGGTGAAGTCGTCGGGCAAGCTCGAGCGCGCGCAGAACTTCAACGAGCTCATCGTCGCGTACGCCAACGGGATGCCGGTGAGGCTCGTGGACGTCGGCCGCGCCGAGAACAGTGTAGAAAACACCAAAGTCAGGGCGTACCTGAACGACGAGCGCGCGATCCAGCTCGCGGTGTATCGGCAGCCGGGTACCAACACGGTGCAGGTGGTGAAAGACATACGCGCGCTCTTTCCGGCGATCGAGCGCGAGGCGCCGCCCGACGTGAAGATCAACGTGGTCAACGATCGCGCGGAGTTCATCCAGGCCTCGATCCACGAGGTCGAATTCCACCTGATCCTGTCGGTCATCCTGGTCGTGATGGTGATCCTCGTCTTCCTGCGCGATGCACGCTCGACGATCATCACCGCGCTGATCCTCCCGACCTCGGTCATCGGCACCTTCGCCGCGATGTACCTGCTCGGCTTCAGCATGAACAATCTGTCGCTGATGGCGGTGATTCTCTCGGTGGGCTTCGTCGTCGACGATGCGATCGTGGTGCTCGAGAACATCACGCGGCATATGGAGATGGGCAAGAGCCGGATGCAGGCCTCGCTCGAAGGGGCGCAGGAGATCGGTTTCACCGTGCTGTCGATGACGATCTCGCTGTCGGCGGTGTTCATCCCGATCCTTTTCATGCAGGGGATGCTGGGGCGTCTTTTTCGCGAGTTCGCGGTGTCGGTCGGCGTGGCGGTGATGATCTCCGGCGTGGTGGCGCTATCGATGACGCCGATGCTGTGCAGCCTGCTGCTCAAAGCGCCCGCACACGAGCACGGCCGCGTCTTCATGGCGTTCGAGAAAGGCTTCGACGCGATGCGCGACTTCTATCGCGTGACGCTGACGTGGACGATCAGGCGGCCGGTGCTGATGCTGCTCGGGTCGGTCGTGTTCCTCGCGCTGACGGTCGTCCTCTACCGGGTCATACCGCAGGGTTTCATTCCCAGGCAGGACACCGGCGTTTTCTTCGGCAACGTGGTCGCGCCGGAGGGAACGACGTTCGCGGAGCTCGAAAAACGCCTGGCGCAGGTGCGCAAGATCATCGAGAGCAATCCTCACGTCGAAGCGGTGCTCGCGACGGCGGGGCAGGGCACGGGCGGGGTGGTCGGCGACAATATCGGTCGCATCATCGTGAGACTGAAGCCCAAGGAAGAGCGCGGCATCAATGCCGACCAGGTGATACAGGAGCTGCGCCGCTCATTCACCGGCGGCGCGCAGGGCTTGCGCGTTTTCATGAACAACCCGCCGGCGATCAACGTCGGCGGACTCATCAGTACGGCCGACTATCAACTCGTCGTGCAGGGCACGGACCTGCGCACGCTGTACGGGCCCGCGCAGGATCTCGAGGCGCGCCTGCGCCAGTCACCGATGCTTCAGGACGTGAACACGAGCCTGGAGCTGCGCAATCCCGAGATCCAGATCGACATCCTGCGCGACCGCGCGGCGGCGCTCGGCGTGTCTCCGCAGCAGATCGAAGCGTCGCTTTACAACGCCTACGGCGGCAGGCGCATCAGCACGCTCTACGGCGCGACCGATCAGTATTCGGTGATGCTCGAGCTCGACCCGCGTTTCCAGCGCGACATCAACGCGCTGCGTTCGCTGTACGTCCAGTCGAGCAGCGGACTGATGGTGCCGGTCAATGCCGTTGCGAACATTAAGTCGAGCGTAGGGCCGGTCTCGGTAAACCACTATGGGCAGCTGCCGTCGGTGGTGCTGTCGTTCAACCTCGTGCCGGGCGTCTCGATCGGCGAGGCCGTGACGCATGTCCAGGATACGGCGCGCGAGATTCTGCCCAGCGGCGTCTCGGCTACGTTCGCCGGCAGTGCCAGGGCTTTCGAGGAAGCGTTCCGCACATTGCCGCTGCTGCTGCTCGTCACCATCCTCGTCATCTATATGGTGCTCGCTGTGCTGTACGAAAATTACGGACACCCGGTGACGATTCTTACCGCGCTGCCTTTCGCAGGCTTCGGCGCGCTCCTGATGCTTCTCATCTTCAACATGGAGCTGAACGTCTTCAGCTTCGTCGGCATCATCCTGCTCGTGGGTCTGGTGAAGAAGAACGGGATCATGATGGTCGACTTCGCGTTGCAGCTGCAGCGGGAGCAGGCGCTGCCGCCCGCCGAGGCGATCGTCGAGGCCTCGATCATCCGCTTCAGGCCGATCATGATGACGACGATGGCGGCGATCTTCGCGACCTTGCCGCTGGCGCTTGGCACCGGCACGGGTTCGGAGATGCGCCAGCCGCTCGGCGTGGCCGTCGTGGGCGGGCTGGTCTTTTCGCAGCTCCTGACGCTTTACGTGACGCCGACGTTTTACGTCACTATGGAGCGCCTCGCGGGCTTCCTCAGGAAGCGCCGCGTACCTGCGCCCGCAGCGTCCTGAAAATTTCTTCGAGAAGGGCTTCCATTCGCGCCCAGTTGCTATAGAATTCGCCCCTCGCGTTGAGTGACACGCGGCTCCGCAAGAAGATCTGCGGAGAGGGCAAAAAGAACTTCTCGAAATTGCTTTCCTCAGATAGAATTGCGCTCCGCCTTGCAGCACGCGGAGCCGCCGATAAAAAGGCGGATGAGAGCAAAAAAAGAACTTCCCAAACGCTCTGAAGTAGTATAGAATACTAAGCTGACGCAGCGATCTCAACGGCCGCAGCGGCAGCAAGCAGGACCGCTCTTTAAAAATCTGGCAAGTTTCCTCTCCAAACCGCTGCAAAGTCCCCAGGGACAGTTGCATCCGGAACCGGAGAGTGAGCGTTAAGAAGGTTTCAGAAGTGCTTGACGCCAAAACAGAAACTTGTTAGAATTGCGGTCTTGGTTGATCTGGCGCGGGGTGGAGCAGTCTGGCAGCTCGTCGGGCTCATAACCCGAAGGTCATAGGTTCAAATCCTATCCCCGCTACCAACAATCGCACGCAGGCTACGGCCCGTGCATCCGAAGTAGAGTCGCAGAACACCGCGATGTCGAAACGGAACCGCTCTTTAAAAATTTACAGCCGATAAGTGTGGGCACTTGGTTTTGAGGGTGCCGCGTTGATCTTCGGATCACCACGGAATCTCAAAAGTAATTGTAGTTTTAAGTGCTCGCACGACAGTAATAACGTCAAGCGAGAGTAGCACTTTGCAGTGATTAAACTGAAGAGTTTGATCCTGGCTCAGATTGAACGCTGGCGGCATGCCTTACACATGCAAGTCGAACGGCAGCACGGGGGCAACCCTGGTGGCGAGTGGCGAACGGGTGAGTAATACATCGGAACGTATCCTGTAGCGGGGGATAACCTCTCGAAAGAGAGGCTAATACCGCATACGACCTACGGGTGAAAGAGGGGGATCGCAAGACCTCTCACTATAGGAGCGGCCGATGTCGGATTAGCTAGTTGGTGGGGTAAAAGCCTACCAAGGCTACGATCCGTAGCTGGTCTGAGAGGACGACCAGCCACACTGGAACTGAGACACGGTCCAGACTCCTACGGGAGGCAGCAGTGGGGAATTTTGGACAATGGGCTCAAGCATGTTCCAGCATTGCCGCGTGAGTGAATAAGTCCTTCGGGTTGTAAAGCTCTTTTGTCAGGGAAGAAACGGTGGGGGCTAATATCCTCCACTAATGACGGTACCTGAAGAATAAGCACCGGCTAACTACGTGCCAGCAGCCGCGGTAATACGTAGGGTGCAAGCGTTAATCGGAATTACTGGGCGTAAAGCGTGCGCAGGCGGTT
>JAQGNC010000166.1 GCA_028292065.1 Betaproteobacteria bacterium | reverse complement strand
GCAGATCTGCGTGAACACACGCTCCGCGAACTCCGCGCTGTAGCCGTTTTTCAGCATGCCTTCGCGCAGGCGCTGCTCGAAAGGCTCGAGCCCGCCTTTGCGCTTCCACGCCGCCATCGCGCGCCGCAGGCCGTCGGCTTCGCCCGCGGTGAAATCGGCGGCGACCATCGCGAGCTGCATCACCTGCTCCTGGAAAATCGGCACGCCGAGCGTTCTCTCGAGCACCTGTTTCACCGCGTCCGACGGATACGTGACCGGCTCGAGTCCCTGCTTGCGTTTCAGATACGGATGCACCATGCCGCCCTGGATCGGGCCGGGCCGCACGATCGCGATCTCGATTACCAAGTCGTAGAAAGTCTTCGGTCGGAGCCTGGGCAGCATCGACATCTGCGCGCGCGATTCGATCTGGAAGACGCCGATCGTGTCGGCTTTGCGGATCATCTCGAACACCTCGTCGTCGTCTCCGGCGTTCACGATTTCCGGCATGCTCTCGGCGGGCGGGCGGTCCGGATGGACGAATTCGAGCGCGCGGCGGATGACCGAAAGCATGCCGAGCGCGAGCACGTCGACCTTGAGCAGCCCGAGCGCTTCGAGGTCGTCCTTGTCCCACTGGATCACGCTGCGGTCAATCATCGCCGCGTTCTCGATCGGGACGAGCTCGGACAGCGGCCCGCGCGAGATCACGAAACCGCCGACGTGCTGCGACAGGTGGCGGGGAAACCCGATGAGGGTCGTCACGAGGTCGATCAGGTGCCGGATCACCGCGCTGTCAGGATCGAAACCGGCTTCGCGCAGGCGCAGGGGAATCGCATCGCGCGCATCCCACCACGCGAGCGACTTGGCCAGGCGGTCGACTTGCGAGAGCTCGAGCCCGAGCGCTTTGCCGACGTCGCGCAGCGCGCTGCGCGGCCGGTAGCAGATCACGGTCGCGGCGATCGCCGCGCGATGTCGCCCGTATTTGTCGTAGACGTACTGGATCACTTCTTCGCGGCGCTGGTGCTCGAAATCGACGTCGATGTCGGGAGGCTCGTTGCGCTCGCGCGAAATGAAACGCTCGAAGAGCACACTCATGCGCGCCGGGTCGACTTCGGTGATGCCCAGGCAATAGCACACCGCGGAATTCGCGGCGGAGCCGCGGCCCTGGCACAGGATGTCTTCCTGCTTCGCGAAGCGCACGACGTCGTAGACGGTGAGAAAGAAATGCTCGTAGCCGAGCTCGGCGATCAGCGCGAGCTCGTGCTCGATGAGCTCGCGCACCGGCTGCGTCGGCCCGCCGGGAAAACGGCGCTTCAGACCGGCTTCGGTGAGCTCGCGCAGGTAGCTCGTCGCGGTGTGGCCTTGCGGAACGATCTCCGATGGATATTCGTAGCGCAGCGTATCGAGGTCGAAGCAGCAGCGCTCCGCGATGCGCACGGTCTCGGCGAGCAGCTCGTCGGGATAGATCGATGCGAGATGCACGCGGCGGCGCAAGTGGCGCTCGGCGTTGGGATGCAATGCTGCGCCCGCGGCGTGCACCGGCACGCCGTGGCGGATCGCGGTCATCACGTCCTGCAGCGGGCGGCGCGAGCGCACGTGCATGTGGATGTCGCCCGCGGCGACGAGAGGCACGCCGGCAGCGCTAGCCACTTCGCGTAATGCCGCGAGCTTTGCGCCGTCGTTCGGACCGGACACGAGCTCGACCGCTATCCACGCGCGTCCCGGGAAACGGCTGGCGGCGCTGCGCGCGTGCTCGAGGTCCGACTTCCCGTCGGGCACCACCAGCACGAGACATCCGGCGAGACCGTCGTCGAGATCACACCACTCGAGGCGGTATTCGCCTTTCGGCGTGCGCATGCGGCCTTTGGTGATCAGCGCACACATCCGCCCGTAACTCGCACGGTCGGTCGCGAGCAGCACGAGCTTCGGCCCATCGGCGAGCTTCACTTCGGTGCCGACGATCAGCTTCAGCTTGTGTTCCTTCGCCGCGACGTGGGCGCGCACGATGCCCGCGACCGAGCACTCGTCGGTGATCGCGATCGCGCTATAGCCGAGCGCGTGCGCGCGCTCGACGAGCTCTTCAGCGTGCGACGCGCCTCTTAGAAAAGAGAAGTTCGTCAGACAGTGCAGCTCGGCGTAGGGGGGAAGTTCGAACATCGGGGGTGAAGGGTGAAGGGTGAAGGGTGAAGGGTGATGAAACCCACCCCCATCCCAACCTTCCCCCTGAGGGGGAAGGAGAGTTTTAAAAACATTCCCCTCCCCCTCAGGGGGAAGGAGAGTTATGCCCAGCGGGCATCACAAACATTCCCTCCCCCTCAGGGGGAGGGTTAGGGTGGGGGTGGGGTGGGGTGGGTTATCGAACTACCGTTCCATCATTCGGCAAGCGACCTTCACCCCTTCGCGTCATGGCTTTTCACCTTCGCGTCCTTCGCGTTCCTGCTTTGCTCCAGGGCGTCACCCAAAAAACCCATGCAGAAACCACTTCCCCGCGCGACCCCGTTCACGGTAGATCCACAGCATCGCCTCCGCCGGATTGCACGCGACGAAGTAATCGCGCGTGACGTCGTGACCGTCCCACCAGCCGGATTCGATGGGCTCGGGGCCTGCGAGCAGGCTTAAGGGGCCTTCGTAACACGGCGCGTCCTCGACTTCGCCGAGCGCGCGAGGCTGCGCGAGCAGCCACAGCGGACGCGACGCCGCGGCGGCGCTCGCCACCGCCTCGCGGCTTTCGGGCTGGCGCAGGCGCGACGCGCCGGCGGCGTCGGTGTTGTTTCCCGGCTGGCACGTGCGCCACGCGCATTCGGGCCGATGGTCGGCATGGCGCTTCAATCCGAGCACCGCTTCATCGCCCAGGCGCGCGCGCAGGCGCTCGATCAGTTGCGCCGCGGCTTCTTCCTGCTGTCCCGCATCGGGGAGCAGCGAAAGATTGCGCGAGGCGAGCGGCAGCAGGAGCTCGCTTTCGAGCGCGATCGCGGTCGTGAGGCAGGGCAGCTGCGTGCGCTCGAGACGCTCGCGCAGGACGTTGGTCAGGTGATCGGGGTCGCGCGTCGCCGCGACCAGCGAGAGCGTGATGCGAGTCGCTTCGCGCCCGTGATGCGCGAACGAAAACGACAGGCGCTGTGCGCCGCTCGCGGTCGCCGCGAGGTAACCGCAGAGCTCGACCAGCATGCGGCGCGCGGCGAACAGCAGCATTTCGGCTTCCTGCGCCGGCGCCGGCAGCGCCTGTGAAGCCTTGAATACGGTCGGCGGGGTGAAGAAGGTGCGAGGGTCGGGAAGGGAGCCTTCCGCGCGATCGAGATCGTCGAGAAAGCGCTGGCCGAGCCTGCGCGCAAGGCCGTCGCGGGGCAGTGCGAGCGCGTCGCCGACGGTGTTCGCGCCGACGTTCTGCAGCAGCCTGCAAGCGTCCATGGGAAGGTCCATCACGTCTACCGGCAGCTCGGACAGGCTCAGGTGCAACGCATCGAGGTGACGCAGGCGCACCGCGAGCCCGGCGCGCGCGAACCACTGCGCGGCGAGCGGCGTCGGTGCGCATGAAATCACTGCGGCGTAACCGAGCGTCTGCAGGCCTTCGGCGATCGCGTTCCACAAAGGCTTCAATCCGCCGAAGAGCGCGAGCGAGCCTGCGACTTCGAGCAGCACTTCGGAAGGGCCTGCGAGGCTGACCGCGGGCGTGAACTGGATCGCCCACGCCGCGATGCGCTCGAGCGCGGCGTGCTCGGCTGCAGTATCCCTCGGGGCGATCTGCAGGTCGGAGGCGAGCGCCGAAGCCGCCGCCGCGGCCATGCCAGGTTTTACCCCGCGCCGCCTAGCGGCGTCGTTGCACGCGATGATTTCAGCGCGCGTTCCGGTCGAGCCGACGACCGCGAGCGCGTGCGGCGTGCGCGCCGCCCGCGTGTAAACCTCCAGCGGCAGTGAAGCCACTCGCAGCGCGAGCCACAGCATCGCTCATGTCCCGCCGTGGGTTCAGGCGAGCGCCGCGTGCAGCGGCGAGCGATTGCGCACCGGCGGCGCAAGGCGTCTCGCCCGCGCCTGGGAGACCGGCGTGCCGTGCAGATCGAGCACGATCGGCGGCGGCAGACCGCCGCCCCGGCGCTTGAGTATCCGCACCACCGTGCGGCCTTCGGCGCGCGAGACGTGCAGCCTCAGCGCCGCGGGCGAAGCCGGCGCGACTCGCGCCGAGCGAAACAGGATGAGCGAAGTCGACGCGCTTTCGGCAGCGAGCTGGAGGCGGCGCAAGGCACGCTCGTGCACGTGCTCCTGCCACAGCAGTACCGCACCGCAGCACGACGCGCGCAACGCCTGCTCGCTCGCCCACAGATTGTCTTCGGCGCTTCCCGGCTGGATCAGCAGCAGGCGCTCGAGGCGCACGCCATGCGCGGCGAGCGCCGGCGCGTACGGCACGTGAGGCGGCGCGATCACGGTGACCCAGCGGCCTTCCTGGGTGAGCCGGGCTGCGGCAGGGACGGTGAGCTTCACTTCACCCACGCCCGCGCGCTCGGCGTAAATCTCGGTGATCGCGCCGGTCGGCCAGCCGCCGCCGGGCAGATGCGCGTCGAGCTCGGCGAAACCGGTGGGGATTCCGGGAGCGACTCGGGCGCATTCGCTGCCGCGCCAGACCGCCGGGTGGTTGAGAACCGCGTCCAGGCCCATATCTACAGTCCCTTGCCGTTGCGGATGACGCCGACCGCGACGCCTTCGATCTCGAGCGCTTCGCGCTTCAGATCGACGACTCGCGTGGCGAAATCGGGGTTTTCAGGGATCAGCTCGACGAATGAGCGGTTTTTGCGGATGCGCTTGACCGTGACTTCGTCGTGCAGCCGGGCGACGACGATCTGGCCCGACCGAAATTCGCTCGTGCGGTGCACCGCGAGGAGGTCGCCGTCGAGGATGCCGGCGTCGCGCATGCTCAGGCCTTTGACCTTGAGCAGGTAATCGGCGCTCGGGTGGAAAAGCGAGCTGTCGAGGTGGTAGCGCCCTTCGATGTGCTCGGCGGCGAGTATCGGCGAGCCTGCCGCGACCCGGCCGACGACCGGAACGCCCGCTTCCTGCTTCAGGCGGATGCCGCGCGAGGCGCCGGGGATCATCTCGATGGCCCCTTTGCGCGCGAGGGCCCGCAGGTGCTCTTCGGCGGCGTTCGGGGAGCGAAAACCCATCGCTACGCAGATTTCGCTGCGGGTGGGCGGGTAACCCGAGTGCTCGGTGTAGTCCTCGATCAGCTTCAGTATCTGGGCCTGGCGTGCGGTCAGCGTGTCCATGACGTTCCTCCTTGCCTGTAATTATATACAGTAAACGAGGCCAGGCAAGCGCAGCGGCAAAGCGCGGCCGGCGGCGCTGCTTTTCGGGGGCGCGTCCGCTGGCGGTGCAGCGCGGTAAACCTTGCATTCGTGTTGGATTACTGTCGCTTTTCTGTTACACTTCAAGGCTCTGTGGAAAAAGATGGGCGAAAGCGCCCATTTTTTGTTTGTGGCGCGGAAAAGCGGTACGAATACGGCACCGGTAAACGAAATAGCGGCGACGAAATAGCGGGACGAAATGGCGACGGATGTGGCGCAATTGCTGGAATCGACCCTCTCCGGACTCGGTTACGAGTTCGTGGATATGGAGCGCTCCGGCAAAGGCAAGCTGCTGCGGGTGTATATCGACAAGCCCGAAGGCATCCAGCTCGAGGACTGTGCCGCAGTCAGCAACCACCTGAGCCGGGTGTTCGCGGTCGAGAACGTCGACTACGAGCGCCTCGAGATCTCTTCGCCGGGGCTCGACCGATTGCTGCGGAAAGAACAGGATTTTGTACGTTTTGCCGGACAGAAAGCACGCATCAAGGTGCGCGTGCCGGTCGACGGGCAAAGGAACTTCGTAGGGGTATTGCGGGAAACGCGCGAAGGAAAAGTGGAGATCGAAGTGGACGGCAAGCTGGTGTCGCTCGATATTTCGAATCTCGACAAGGCGCGTCTGGTGCCCGCGATTCAGGGCAAGAGTGCGTAGCGCGGTGCGTCGCCGATGAGGCGAGCCGCCTTTCGTTACGCGTTTAAGGAGTCGAAATGAGCCGGGAAATATTGTTACTCGTGGATGCGCTGGCCCGCGAGAAAAACGTCGAGAAAGACACCGTCTTCGGTGCGCTGGAGCTCGCCCTCGCGTCGGCTTCCAAGAAACGCTTCAACGAAGACGTGGACATCCGCGCGTCCGTCGATCGCGTCACCGGCGACTTCTCGTTCTTCCGCCGCTGGCAGATCGTTCCCGAAGAAGAGTTCGAAGTGCCTTCGCGCCAGTACATGCTGCGCGAAGCTGTGGAAGAC
>JAQGNC010000122.1 GCA_028292065.1 Betaproteobacteria bacterium | reverse complement strand
CTCCTGCTGCGAGACCGCGTCTTTCTTCCGCAAGGCTTCCCAGCGTTCCATCGTGCTGTTCGCGAGCGACAGGCTGGAGGCCGCCTGCTGGCGCGCGGCGACCGCCTGGGACAACTGCTGGTCGATTTCCGGAGCATCGATCTCGGCGAGCAGGTCGCCCTTGTTCACGCGGCTGCCGATGTCCTTGTGCCAGCGCCGCAGATAGCCGCTGGCGCGCGCCGAGATCGGCGCCTGAACGAATCCTTGCAGCGTGCCGGGAAGCGCGAGCGTTTGTCCCTCTCCGCTGGTCTTGGGCGACGCGGTCCTCACGTAAAGCTTGGCGTTCTCGGCCGTGCCCGCTTCGAGCTTGTTCGCATTCGACATGCGGCTCATCACCGTGCGGCCGGCGCCCACCGCCAGCAGCACCAGCACGACCGCGCTCAATATCTTCGCCCGCCGCACGATCTGGCGGCGTCTGAGTTGCTCCCCGTGCTCGTCCGCGTCGAGCGTGTGTATCCCGAGCTCGTGATGCCTTTCTTCGGTCATACCTTCAGATCTCCTGATGCGTGCCGCCGGTGGGCAGCACGGGCGTGCGAGCGTTGCGGCGCAGGGCGAGCCGGCGATGGACGCCGGCGTAGACCACCGGAACGAAAAAGAGGGTCGAGACGGTCGCGAAGATGAGGCCGCCGATCACCGCACGGCCGAGCGGCGCGTTCTGTTCCGCGCCTTCGCCGATCCCCAGCGCCATCGGGATCATACCGATGATCATCGCGAGCGCGGTCATGAGCACCGGCCTGATGCGGGTCGCACCGGCTTCGAGCGCGGCCGAGAGCACCGGCACCCCTTCGGCCATGCGGTCACGCGCGAACGACACCAGCAGAATGCTGTTTGCGGTCGCAACGCCCATCGTCATGATGGCGCCGGTCAGCGCCGGCACGCTCAAGGTCGTTCCGGTGATGAAGAGCATCCACGCGATCCCCGCGAGCGCCGCGGGCAGCGCCGCGATGATGACCGCCGCGTCTATCCACGACTGGAAGTTGACCACGATCAGCAGGTAGACGAGCACGATCGCCATCGCGAGGCCGACGCCGAGGCCGATGAACGACGCCTGCATCGTCTCGACCTGTCCGCGCATGACGACCTGGCTGCCGCGCGGGAGCTTGGGGCGGATCTCGTCGATTTTCTCCTGCACGACTTTCGCGACCGAAGCGAGGTCGGTGCCGTGCACGCTCACGTAGATGTCGACCGCCGGCATGATGTTGTAGCGCGAGGCCACCGCGATGCTGCGGCTCGGCCGCGCTTCGACGAGGTTGCCGAGCAACTGGGTGCTGCCGCCGCCGGCCGCCGCCTGGCTCGTGCCGACCGGGATGTTCAGCAGCGAATCGAGCGAGTCGACGTTGTATTGCGGCGTCGACACCTGGACGCTGTACACGACGCCGTTCTGCGGGTTGAGCCAGAACGCGGGCGCGGTCTGCGCGCTGCCCGCGAGCGTCACGAGCACGTTCTGGCCGACGTTGAACGCGGTGAGCCCGACCTGCTGCAGCCGCGAGCGGTCCATCTGCAGGTCGATCGCCGGATTGTCGAGGCGCTGGTGCACGTGCACGTCGACCGCGCCGGGAATTTGCTTCAGCGACTTCGTTAGATCGGCCGCGAGCGCGGCGTTCTGCGTCATCGCAGGGCCGGTGAACTGCACATCGATCGCGGCGGGCAGGCCGAAGTTGAGGATCTGGGTGACGATGTCCGCCGGCTGGAAGAAGAATTCGACGCCCGGGAAGCGCTTCGGGAGCTCGGTGCGCAGCAGGGTCACGAACTCGTCGGTCGGACGGTGGCCTTCGTGCAGCGACATCAGGATTTCGCCGTCGAACGTCCCGATGACGCCGGAGTTGCTGTAGGAAAGATTGATACCGCTGTTGGGAACGCCGATGTTGTCGAGGATGGTTTCGAGCTGGTCGCGCGGGATGAGCTCGCGGATCGCGACTTCCACCGCATCCGCCACGCGTGAGGTCTCTTCGATCCGCGTGCCGGTGGCTGTCCTGAAGTGCAGGCGGATCTGGCCCGCGTCGACGCTCGGGAAGAAGTCGCGCCCGAGCATCGGGTAGAGCAGGCACGACAGCACGCAGAAACCCATGAACGCGAACGCGAAGCCTTTACGCTTGGCGAGCAGCGCCGAAAGCGTGAGGGTATACGCGCGGCGCACGCGCTCGAACTGCGCGTCGAAGCCGCGGTAGAGGCGCTGGAGCAGGCTCGGCTTCGCGTTCGCATCGGTGTGCACGCCGCCCATGAGCAGCATGACGAGCGTGGGAACGAGGGTTCGCGACAGGATGTAGGACGCGACCATCGCGAACACCACCGCCATCGCCATCGGCACGAACAGGAAGCGCGCGACGCCGGTCAGGAAGAACATCGGCACGAATACGATACAGATGCACAGCGTCGACACGAACGCGGGAACGCCGATCTCGCCCGCGCCGACGAGGATCGCTTCGTTCAGCTCGGTGCCATTGTGCAGGTGGCGCTCGATGTTCTCGATCGTGACGATCGCCTGGTCGACCAGGATACCGACCGACAGCGCCATGCCGCCGAGGGTCATGATGTTGAGCGTCTGGCCCAGCGCGTAGAGCACGAGGATGGAGGCGAGGATCGACAGCGGGATCGTCAGCGCGATGATGAGGGTGCTGCGCCAGTTGCCGAGGAAGAGCAGGACCATGAGCGCGGTCAGCAGCGCGGCGATACACGCTTCGATGACCACGCCGGTTACCGCCGCTTTGACGAACACCGACTGGTCGAAGAGCGGGGTGACCTTGATGTCGCTCGGCAGGATCTGGGTCGCTAGCGGCAGGGTCTCGCGGATGCTCTTCACGATGTCGAGCGTGGACACGCCTGCGTTCTTGAGCACCGAGAGCAGCACCCCTCGCTCGCCGTCCTGGCGCACGACGTTGGTCTGCGGCGAGAAACCGTCGCGGACCTGTGCGACGTCGCGAACGTAAGTCGTCGCGCCGGCTTGCGTGCGCACCGGCAGGTCGTTCAGCCCGTTGATCGCATCCGGCGAAGCGTTCATCTTGACGCTGTATTCGGTGTCGCCGAACTTGGCGGTGCCCGACGGCAGGATCAGGTTCTGGATATTGATCGCGGTGACGACGTCGGCGGGCGCGAGACCGCGCGCCTGCAGCGCGCTCATGTCGAGGTCCACCGAGATCACGCGGATCTTGCCGCCGAACGGGAAGGGGATCGCCACACCCGGCAGCGTCACGAGCTGCGGGCGCAGCTGGTTCACCGCCGCGTCGAATACCGACTGCTCGGGCAGGGTCGGGCTCGACAGCGCGAGCTGCATGACCGGGATGCTGGAGGCCGAATACTTGATGACGAGCGGCGGCGTGATTCCGGGCGGCAGTTGGCGCACCTGGGTCTGCATCGCGGCGACGACCTGGGCGAGCGCGGTCTGGATGTTCGCGGTCGGCTGGAAGAAGACCTTGATGACCGTCACGCCCGCGAGCGACTGCGACTCGATGTGCTCGATGTCGCTCACGGTGGTCGTGAGGCCGCGCTCGCTCTGGCCGGCGATGCGCTGGCCCATCTCCACGGCCGAGAGGCCGTTGTAGTTCCAGATGATGCTGACGACCGGAATGTCGATTTCCGGGAAGATGTCGGTCGCCATGTTGCGCAGCACGAAAGGCGTGGCGAGCAGGATCAGCATCGCCATGACGATGAAGGTGTACGGCCGGCGCAGCGCGAGCTCGACCATGTTGAAACCTGAACTGCTTTGCTGAGGCGATGCGGTCATGAGGGGGGAGTCTGCGGCGAACCGGTTGATTCTAACGAAAAAGCGGGGCCGAATATCTCGCTCCGGTCTCAGTCCGCGCTATGGACTCGCCCGCGCGGCACCAGTCAGGCGGCCCCTTCGGAGGGGAGTGCGGCGAGCCGTGCAGTCGAAAGGGGGGAACGGCGGCCGTTCATGCTTCGACAGGCTCAGCACGAACGGTGTTACCTCGGACGGCGCTACGCACCTCCTACGTCCGTTCTACCTCCTACGTCCGTTCGCCCTGAGCGTGGCGCGGCCACGCAGTCGATGGGGAACGGCATCCCACGAGCGCTGCTAGTTCCTCCACCCGATCTCGCGGGCAGTCTTCGCCCCGATCGCCGCCTGCTTCAGGCTCGACGGCGTTTCCGCGTGCGTCTCCGACACCGCGATGCGCCCGGCCATGATCTCCGCGCGGCGTTGCGGATGGAGCGGTTGCGCCTGCGGATCGGCGTAACCGTCGGGAAACACGGGAAGGTTGGTCGCCGGATCGTACTTGTCGGTCGCGCCGAGAGTGTGCAGCAGCTCGTGCGCGATCACGACGTTGTTGCTGCCGTCCATGTCGGCCTGCGCGTAGGCGTTGACCACCCCGAGCAGGCCTTTCTGCAGACCCGTCGAGTGCGCAAGGCGGGCGTCGAGCGCCGGGTCGTGATACGTGACGAACACGCGCACGTGAGGCTTGCGGCCTTTCACCGTGTCGTTCCACCACGCCCAGGAGCGAAGCTCGAGGCTCCACAGGATGACCCGGAGCGGGTTGCCGCCGAAAGGCGCGGGAGGCGGCGGCGAGGCGATCGGGGGCGCGAGAGTCAGTTCGACCGGTGACGGCAGGGGCAGCGCATGCTTTGCCGCTTCGACGCGAAAGAATTCCTCGATCGCCTCGTACCGTTCTTTACCGAGCCCTGCGACGTAGCGCCGGCTCGCGTCCGACCCGTCCGCCGGGATGGGGTAGACGGCCACCCGCAGCGGCGTCTTCCATTCCGCGGTGCGGGTGCGCGCGAGCCACGCAGTCTGCGCGACGCTCGCGAGGATGAAGAGCAGCAGCGCGATGCGGAGGATGCGCCACATCACTCTTGATTCAGGTCGAAAGCAGGAACGCCAAGGACGCAAAGGTTAAGAACAAGGACGCGAAGGTAATTTTTCATTTGATTTCGATCCAGCCCCTTGGCGTCCGTGTTCATTCTGCTTTGTCGATGTAAACCGGGGTCTGACCCCAAAAAGCCGGGGTCAGACCCCAGTGGGCCAGGCCTAGCGCGTCGGCGCGACGATCCGCGTGCGCAGCACCATCGCCGGTTTTTCGAAAGCACATTCGACCACGTCGCCGGGCTTCACGTAGAGGTCTTCGGCATTCGGCTTGCCGACGGCGACGCCGCCCGGCGCACCGGTCGAGAACATGTCGCCGGGCTCGAACGGAATGAGCCGCGAGAAGTGCTCGATGATGCGGGGCAGCTTCCAGATCTGGTCGGACGTGTTCACGCGCATGCGCTGCTCGCCGTTGACGCTGCACGTGACCCAGATGTCGTACGGGTCTTCGACTTCGTCCATCGTGATGATGCACGGCCCCAGCGGACCGAAGCCGGGTGCGTTCTTCGAAGTCCAGAAGCGCGAGCCGGATGCGACTTCGGCTTTCTGGGTGTCGCGGCAGGTGAGGTCGTTGAGGATCGTGATGCCGGCGACGTAGTCGAACGCGTCCTTCTCTTTCACGCCGTAGGCAGGTTTGCCGATGACGAACACGAGCTCGGGCTCGTAGTCGAGGCGCGACACCGTCGAAGGCCGCTCGACGTCGGCGTCGTGGCCGGTGAGACAGGTGTTGAGCTTGATGAAGCCGGTGGGCTCGCCCGGCATTTCCTTGATGAGGTCGTTGGCGGCGAGCTCGGCGAGGTGGGTGCGATAGTTCTTGCCGACGCACAGGAATTTCTCGGCGTCAGAGATCGGCGGCAGATAGCGGATCTCGGACTCGGCGAGCAGCGTCCCGGCGGGAAGCGCCGACTGGCGCGCCTTGGCCGTGTCGAACAGCTCGCGTACGCGCGCCAGACCGGGGGCGCCGAGCGCGAGGAGCTCGCGCATGGTCGGGGGCAGTGCGGGCGCGTCCGGCTTCAGGTGCTCTGCGGCGGCAAGGTCGACGATGCGCTCGCCGAGCATGACGCCCAGGCGCGGTGCAGCGGGTCGGGTGCGGGAAACGAAAGTCAGCAGTCTCATGCTTGGGATCTCACGGGTTCGGGAAGAAGGCGCGTCGAACGGACGCCGATGATTTTTTGCGCCCGCTACTTTACAGTAAGCACGCCACACACGACGTGTGTGGCGTGCTTGACATTAAGAGTGCCGCACTCGACGTGTGCGGCGCCCTTTACATCAAGAGCGTCGCACGCGACATGTGCGGCGCGCTTCATGGCAACACCCAACCACTCGGAGCGCATATAGATGCCGGATCGATTCTCCACGGGCGTTCCCGATCTTTTTATCCGTTATGCACAGCGCGACGATGCCGCCGTGCTGCTCTCGCTCATCCGCGAGCTCGCGGCGTTCGAGAAGCTGCTCGATCACGTCGAAGCCGACGAAGCGACGCTCACGGAGGAGCTTTTCGGCGGGCCGCGAGTCGCCGAAGCGCTGATCGCCGAGCTCGGCGGTGAGCCTGTCGGGTTCGCGCTTTTCTTCCATAACTTCTCGACTTTCGTCG
>JAQGNC010000048.1 GCA_028292065.1 Betaproteobacteria bacterium | reverse complement strand
AACAGGAAGTTGGCGGGCCACAGCAGCGGATTCGATCCGAACGGCGCGCAGAAGAGCTCGTGGATCCAGCCGCCGAGGCCTTTGACCTTGATGCTGTAGAAAATCATCAGCACCCACACCGACAGCGCGAGGGCGAAAGTCGCGTTGACGTCGGCGGTCGGAACCTGCCGCCAGTTGTGCTGGTGCAGTACGTGCTCGTAGAACAGCGCCATGATGTCGACCGGCAGAAAATCCATCGCATTCATCAGCACCACCCAGACGCCCACCGTCAGGGCGAGCGGCGTGATGAAGTTGCGGTTTCCGTGGAAGATCCCTTTGACCTGGTCGTCGACGAAGCCGACCGCCAGCTCGACGAACGCCTGCTTCTTGCCGGGGACGCCGGCAGTCGCGCCGCGCACCACCAGCCACAGAAAGCCGAAGGCGAGCACGCCGAGCACGACCGAGGTCAGCAGCGTGTCGATGTGCAGGGTCCAGAACGGGGAATCCCCGAAGGAGATCGTCTGGTTCTTGAGGTGATGCCCGATATACGAAGTCGGACTGAGTTCCTGTGCTTCCATCTGAATTCCGCTTTGAGTTCGCCGTTACCGCTTTACCGTTACATCGCCGCGTTCGCGGACGAATATCGCCATGCTGAAGAAGATCACCGTCAGGACGAACGTGCCGAAGAACGGTCCGAGCATGAGCTGTTTGTAATACACCAGCACGAGCCACAGCTGAATGACGATCAAGGCTATCTTGACCGCCTCGGCCCGCATCACCGCGATCAGCGCGTCGCCGACCGACCGATTCGTCTTACTGCTGCTGCGCGCCGCCACCAGTCCGTACACCGCGCCTGCCACGACGTTGACGAGGCCGCCGGCCAGCGCTGACAGCGCGCCGTGACGTCCCAACCACAATCCGGCTATGAGTGTCGAAGCGGCGCTCGCGTACAACTGCCACTTGAGAACGGTGGCAATCGGCTTGCCTTCGATGAAGCGAGGCACGCGTTTCACCCGCGAATAAAACCGCGGAATTATACTCAAAAAATAAGCATCGAGTCTAGCTCTGCGAGAGCCTGGACAGGAAGGCGTCGAGCTCGTCGAGGGTGCTGTAGGAGAGCACGAGCTTGCCGCCGCGCTTGCCTGCGCTCTTGATCTCCACGGTGGTACCGAGACGCTGCGACCATTCTTCTTCGAGGCGCGCGACATCGCGATCGACACGCGGGCGCTGCGCTTGCAGTGGCGCTTTGAGCAGGGCGGAGACGCGCTGCTCGACTTCACGCACGCTCAGTTCCTTGTGCGCGGCTTCGCGCGCGAGCTCGACCTGTTTGGCCGCAGGCAGCGCGAGCAGCGCGCGCGCGTGTCCCATGTCGATGCGGCCCTGACCGAGCAGCTCGCGAACCGGCGGCGCGAGGTCGAGCAGGCGCAAGAGATTGGTGACCGCGGTGCGCGAGCGGCCGAGCGTTTCGGCGACGGCCTGGTGCGTGAGCCCGAACTCCTGCGTCAGACGCTGGATGCCGATCGCTTCTTCGAGCGGGTTCAGGTCCTCGCGCTGGATGTTCTCGATGAGCGCGGCGGCGAGCGCCTGCTGGTCGGGAATCTCCTTGACGAGCGCAGGCACCGTGGTGAGCCCCGCAAGCCGTGCCGCGCGCCAGCGGCGCTCTCCGGCGACGATCTCGTAGCCACCGGCTTCGAGCGGGCGCACCAGGATCGGCTGCATCACACCCTGGCTCTTGATCGATTCGGCGAGCTCGGCCAGCGCGGCCTGCTGCATGTGCGTCCTGGGCTGGTATTTGCCCGACTGCAGCTCGTCGATGCCGAGGGTGCGTAAGCCGTCGGCGCTCTCGACCACTGCCGGCGGGTCGTCCTCACCGAGCAGCGCATCGAGCCCGCGTCCGAGTCCCTTGGGTTTTGCCATCATGACACCTGTTCTGCCTGTGCGGTGCGGTTGAGCATTTCGCCGGCAAGCGCGAGATACGCCTGCGCACCTTTGGACGCTTTGTCGTATTCGAGCACCGGCACGCCGTGGCTCGGTGCTTCGGCGAGCCTGATGTTGCGCGGGATGACGGTGCGATAAACCTTGTCGCCGAAGTGCTGGACGAGCTGGGCGGAGACCTGCTGCGCGAGGGTGTTGCGCGGGTCGTACATGGTTCGCAGCAACCCTTCGATCTCGAGACGCGGGTTGAGGTGCGCGCGCACTTTCTTCACCGTCGAGACCAGATCGCTCAAGCCTTCGAGCGCGTAGTACTCGCACTGCATCGGGATCATCACCGCGTCCGCGGCAGTGAGCCCGTTCAACGTGAGCAGGTTGAGCGCGGGCGGACAGTCGATGAGGATGAAGTCGTACTCGCCTGCCACCGATTCGAGCGCTTCTTTCAGGCGAACTTCGCGGCGCTCGAGCTCGACCATCTCGACTTCGGCGCCCGCGAGCTCGCGGTTCGCCGGAAGCACGTCGTATTGGCCCGACGGCGCACGCAGCCTGACCGAGGCGACGTCGTGCGAGCCGATCAGCACCTGGTACACGGTCGCGGCCAGCGCGCGCTTGTCGATGCCGCTGCCCATCGTCGCATTCGCCTGCGGGTCGAGGTCGATCAGCAGCACGCGGCGCTTCGCTGCGCCCAGGCTCGCCGCCAAATTGACGCTGGTGGTGGTCTTGCCGACGCCGCCTTTCTGATTGGTGATCGCGAGGGTGCGGCTCATGCGCTGGCCTCTGACGGGCCCGCTGAGTCGCGCGGTGCGCGGCGCATCAGCACCAGGTGCCTTTCGCCTTCGACGCCGGGCACGTCGAGCGGCACGACTTTCTCGATCTCGAAAGTCGCGGGCACGCGTGCGAGCTCGTCTTCAGGGTATATGCCTTTCATCGCGGCGAGCGTCCCGTCGGGAGCGCAGAAAGGCCCTGCGGCGCACACGAACTGCTCGAGGTCGGAGAAAGCGCGGGATATGACAATGTCAAACCGCAGCGACGGGTCCAGGGCTTCCACGCGGGCGTTGACGGCTTCGACGTTCGGAAGCGCGAGCTCGATCACCGCCTGCTGCTGGAAAGTGGTTTTCTTCGCGTTGCTGTCGAGCAGCGTCACGTGCAGATCGGGGCGCGCGATCGCGAGGGGGATCCCGGGCAGGCCGGCGCCGCTGCCGACGTCGAGGAGTGTGTGTCCTTTGATGTGCGGCGCGACCGCGAGACTGTCGAGCACATGATGGGTCAGCATATTCGAAGGCTCACGCACGGCGGTCAGGTTGTACACGCGGTTCCACTTCGCGATGAGCGCGACGAAATCGAGGAGCTTGTGTTCGTTTTCAGCGGTAAGGCAAACGCCGATCGCTTCGAGCCCGCTTTTGAGCCCGGCCGCAAGATCGCCTTCGACGATCATGCGGACTTCTGTTCGGCGGGCGCAAATCCGCGCTTCAAGTGGACGAGCAGGATCGAAATTGCCGCCGGAGTGACGCCGGAGATGCGCGCGGCCTGTCCGACGGTCTCGGGCCGGTGCTGGTTCAGCTTTTGCTGCACCTCGATCGAGAGGCCTCGCACGGTGCGATAGTCGAGTTCCGCCGGCAGGCGCGCGCCTTCCTGCCCGACGTTACGCTCGATCTCTTCCTTCTGGCGTTCGATGTAGCCGAAATACTTCGACTGGATTTCGACCTGCTCGGCGACTTTCGGGTCGGCGACCCCGGGGGCCGCGCCCGGCAATGTCATCAGCGAGGCGTACGACACGTCAGGGCGCCTGAGCAGCGACGCCAGGGTGTATTCGCGCTCGAGTGGCTGCCCGAGCACGCGCTGCGCGTCCTCAGCGCCGATCAGGTTGGGATGCACCCACGTCGTTTTCAGGCGCTCCTGCTCGCGCGCGATCGCCTCACGCTTGGTTTCGAAAGCCGTCCAGCGGGCATCGTCGACCAGCCCGAGGCGCCGGCCGGTTTCGGTCAATCGCAGGTCGGCGTTGTCCTCGCGCAAGGACAGCCGGTATTCCGCGCGGCTCGTGAACATGCGGTAAGGCTCGGACACCCCGCGCGTGATGAGGTCGTCGACGAGCACGCCGAGGTAGGCTTCGTCGCGGCGCGGGCTCCACGCCTCGTCTCCGCGCGCGCTGAGCGCCGCGTTGAGGCCCGCCAGCAGCCCCTGCGCCGCCGCCTCCTCGTAGCCGGTCGTGCCGTTGATCTGCCCCGCCAGGAACAACCCGGCAATCGCTTTGGATTCGAGCGAGCTTTTCAGCGCACGCGGATCGAGATAATCGTATTCGATCGCATAGCCGGGCCGCGTGATCGCGGCGTTCTCGAGGCCTTTGATCGAGCGCACCAGCGCGTGCTGGACGTCGTAGGGAAGGCTCGTCGAAATCCCGTTAGGGTAGTACTCGTTGACCGTAAGTCCTTCAGGCTCAAGGAAAATCTGGTGCGAGGACTTGTCGGCGAAGCGATGGATCTTGTCTTCGATCGAAGGACAGTAGCGAGGTCCTATGCCTTCGATGACGCCCGCGAAAAGCGGCGAGCGGTCGAGCCCGCCGCGGATGATCTCGTGCGTCGCGGCGTTGGTGTGGGTGATCCAGCACGGCACCTGGCGCGGGTGCCGGCCGATGTCGCCCATGAACGAGAATACCGGCACCGGGTCGTCGCCGGGCTGCTCGGTCATGCTGGAAAAATTGATGCTGCGCCCGTCGATTCGCGGCGGGGTCCCGGTTTTGAGCCGCCCGACCGGCAGCGCGAGCTCGCGCAGGCGCCGCGCCAGCCCTGCCGACGCCGGATCCCCTGCCCGGCCGCCGGCGTGACTTTCCATCCCGACGTGGATCAGGCCCGAGAGGAACGTCCCGGTCGTCAGCACCACCGCGCGCGCACGGAATCGAACGCCGATCTGGGTCACCGCGCCGACGACCCGATCGCCTTCGAGGATCAGGTCTTCGACCGCCTGCTGGAAAATGCGCAGGTTCGGCTGATTTTCGAGGCGGCTGCGAATCGCGTGCTTGTAGAGCACGCGGTCGGCCTGCGCACGTGTCGCCCGCACCGCGGGGCCTTTGCGCGAGTTGAGGATGCGAAACTGAATTCCGGCTTCGTCCGCGGCGCACGCCATCGCGCCGCCGAGCGCGTCGACTTCCTTGACCAGATGTCCTTTGCCGATCCCGCCGATCGACGGGTTGCACGACATCGCCCCCAAGGTTTCGACGTTGTGCGTCAAAAGCAGGGTCGACAGCCCCATGCGCGCGCTCGCGAGCGCCGCCTCGGTCCCGGCGTGACCTCCGCCGACGACGATTACATCAAAGCTTTCAATGACTTGGGACATAGGGGAACGCAGCGCCGACGGGGCTACTGCGGGGGGCGAATAATAGCTGATTTCGGACGAGATTAGAACGCGCGGTAGGGGCGATGTTTCACGTGGAACAATTGTAAGTGCGTGAGGGGTGAGGCGTGAGGGGTGAGGGGTGCGCTCGGTAGAGCATTGAGCCGCACACTTCGCACCTCACACCTACACCTCACGCCTCACCCGTCACGCCTCACGCCTCACGCCTCACGCCTCACCCCTCACCCCTCACGCCTCACGCCCTCAAAACGTTCCACGTGAAACATCACTTCCCGATACAGAATCGGGAAAAGATTTCCCCTAGCAGATCGTCGGCCGTGAAAGCGCCGGTGATCGACGCGAGCGCTTCGTGCGCGAGGCGCAGCTCTTCGGCAAAAAGCTCGAGTTGGGCTGAACACCCCACGGCAGCAGCCAGGTGGCTGGCTGCGGTGTTCAGGGCTTCGAGGTGTCGCGCCCGCGCGAGAAAAGCGCTTTCGGGGTGCCCTTCCCAGCCGACGGCCTGCAAGAGCACCTGCCTGAGCGCGTCTACACCCTCTCCGGTCTTCGCCGAAAGCCACACACGCGCGTCGCCTTCGCCCGGTTCACTCCGAGCGGGGACCCCGGCGAGGTCGATCTTGTTGATGACGTGGATCCGGGGTACGCCCGCCGGCAGCCGGTCCGTGATGGTGGCGGCGGGAGGCGCGACGGAGATGGCGTCGGAGAGCAGCACGATCGCATCCGCGGATGCGATCGCTTTCCACGCACGCTCGATGCCGATCCGCTCGACCGGATCATCGGAGTCCCTCAAACCCGCGGTGTCGATGATGTAGGCCGGGACCCCGCCGAGGTCGATGACCTGGCGGATGGTGTCGCGAGTGGTGCCCGGGACGTCGGTCACGATCGAGAGATCCTCGCCCGCCAAGCGGTTGAGCAGGCTCGACTTGCCGACGTTGGGCGCTCCCGCGAGCACCACGTGGAGCCCTTCGCGCATGAGGCTGCCCTGCCTCGCCGCGGCGAGGACGCCGGCGAGCGCCGCACGCACCTGCGCCAGACGCTGCTGAGCGTCGGCGCGATCGAGCGCGTCGACGTCCTCTTCCGGGAAGTCCAGGGTCGCCTCGACCAGCATGCGCAGGGGGACGATCTCGGCGGTCAGGGCGTCGATGCGCAGGGAGAACTCGCCTTGCAGCGAGCGCACCGCGCACCGCGCGGCCTGGGTGGTGGTCGCGTCGATGAGATCGACGACGCTTTCAGCCTGTGCGAGGTCGAGCTTGCCGTTGAGGAAGGCGCGCCGGGTGAATTCGCCAGGCTCGGCCAAGCGCGCGCCGAGTTCGACACAGCGCTGGAGCAGCACGCGGAGCACGACCGGGCCGCCGTGCCCCTGGAGCTCGAGGACGTCCTCTCCCGTGTAGGACGCCGGTGCGGGGTAGAACAGGACGATCCCCTGGTCGATCGTCTCACCGTGGGCGTCCAGGAACCGCCTGAGACCGGCGCGGCGGGGCGCCACCGGCGCCCCGGTGAGCGCCTCGATCAGACTTTCGAGGTTTTTTCCCGACACCCGCACCACGCCGATCCCGCCGCGGCCGGGCGCGGTG
>JAQGNC010000041.1 GCA_028292065.1 Betaproteobacteria bacterium | reverse complement strand
CCGTTACGTCGAAGGCCTCAAGCTGCGCGAGCGGCACGCGAGCATACGCTCGCTGAACTACGCCGCCCTCGTGCCCGCCGCGCACAAGCAGACCGTGGAGCGCATCGTCCAGAACGATCGCAGCCTGGAACCCGGCGGTTATCCCAACTTCGCGATCAGGCCGCCCGGCGCGCGGCCCGAATACATGCCGATCCTCTACAGCGAGCCGTCGCAGGGCAGGGAGCCCGCGCTGGGGCTCGATCTGCTCGCCGAGGACCGGCGCGAATCGGTCGAGCGTGCCCGCGACAGCAACGAGCCCGTGCTTTCCGGCCGCCTCGCGCTCGCGTCCGACCCGACGCGCGCACCCGCGTTCAGCGTGCGTGTCCCTGTGTATCGCGAGGGCGTTCCTCACGCCACGGTCGAGCAGCGCAGGGCAGCGTTCGTCGGCGTGCTCACTGCGACCATGCTGGCGCGGGACCTGGTCGGCGATCTGCTCGCGCATCCGTCGCTGAGCCCGATGTCGGTCAAACTTTACGATCGCTTCGAGGTCGCCGGCGCGCGCAGCTTCGGCGCGGCTGCAACCGAGTACCTGCTGTACGACAAGCCGGGGGCCGCGGCTTTCAGCACTGCCGATCGCGACTACTTCGTGCGCGAGGTCCCGATCGAGACCGGCGGCCGCCGCTGGCACGCGCGCCTCGAAGGGCTGACGAGCGATTTCATGACGCCGACCGACCGTTCGCTGCCGTGGATACTGCTGGTCGGCGGCCTGGTCGTGAGCGCGCTGGTCGCGGGGCTGATCCGGTCGCTCGCGTCGTCGAGCGAGCGCGCCCAGGAGCTGGCGACCCAGATCACCGCCGACCTGCGTAAAAGCGAAGCGCGGCTCTCGGAAGCGCAGAGGCTCACCCAATCGATGATCGAAGCGCTGCCCAATCCGATCTTCTTCAAGGGCACCGACGGCCGCTATCGCGGCGTCAACAAGGCGTGGGAACAGTTCTTCGGCCTGTCGCGCGACGGCTTCGTCGGCAAGACGGTGTACGACCTGTACCCGCACGATCACGCAGTCGCCGAGCGCATGGACACGCTCGACCAGGCGCTGTGGCGCGCGCCCGGCAGCCAGGCTTACGAGGCGGTGATCTCGACCGCCGGGGGCGCGCGGCACGACGTCGTGTACTACAAGGCGACCTATAGCCGCAGCGACGGCACCGTGGTCGGCCTGATCGGCACGATCATCGACATCACCGAGCGCAAGCAGTCGGAACGGCGCCAGGCGATGGAGCACGCGGTCACCCGGGTGCTCGCCGAAGCGCAAAGCCTCGACGAGGCGGTGCCGCAGATCATCCGCACGGTGTGCGAGACGATGGGCTGGCACTACGGCGACCGCTACGAGCTCGACGAGGAAGCCGGCCTTCTCCGCCGGCAGGAGATGTGGTGCATCGACGAGCCTGCGATCCGCGAGTTCGCCGACTCCGCCGCGCATCGCAGCGTCAAGCCCGACAACATGGCGCAGGGCCTGGTGCGCCGCACCTACTCGTCAGGCAAGCCGGTGTGGATCGCGGATATCGCCAAGCAGCCGGACCTGCGGCGCAAGCCGCTCATCGAGCGTGCGGGCCTGCACGGCGCTTTCGCGTTTCCGCTGAGCGCGAACAACAAGGTGCTCGGGGTGATGGAGTTCTTCCATCGCGACGTGCGCGAGCCCGACGGGATGCTGCTCCAGATCGCCGAATCGATCGGCAGTCAGATCGGCCAGTTCGTCGTTCGCATGCAGGCCGAGGAAGCGGTGAAGTTCGTGGCGATGCACGATTCGCTTACCCAGCTGCCGAACCGCATGATGTTCAACCAGCGGCTCGAGCTGTCGATCAAGCAGGCCGAGCGCAGCGGCAGCCGCCTTGCGGTGATGTTCATCGATCTCGACCGCTTCAAGATCATCAACGACACGCTCGGGCACGAGTCGGGCGACCTGCTGCTGCGCGAGGTCGCGCAGCGCGTGACCGAGAACCTGCGCACCGGCGACATCGTCGCGCGGCTCGGCGGCGACGAATTCGTCGTGCTGCTCGAGGACGCGTCGGACGCGGGCAACGTCGGCCGCGTCGCCGAAAAACTGATCGGCGCGCTCACGTCCAACTTCGTCATCGCCGGCCGCGAAGTGCACGTGACCGCGAGCATCGGCATCAGCAGCTACCCCGTCGACGCGCAGGACATGCGCTCGCTGATGAAGTTCGCGGACATCGCGATGTACCGCGCCAAGGAGCAGGGGCGCAATACCTTCCAGTTCTACTCGGACCATTTCAACGTCCACTCGGTCGAGCGGCTCACGCTGGAATCGCAGCTGCGCGGGGCGCTCGATCGCAAAGAGCTCGTGGTGCATTACCAGCCGGTGATCGACGGCAAGAGTGGACGCATCTGCGGCATGGAGGCGCTGGTGCGCTGGCGCCATCCGGAAGCCGGGCTGCTCTCGCCGGCGCACTTCATCGGCATCGCCGAGGAGACCGGCCTCGTCGTGCCGATCGGCGAGTGGGTGCTTTCCACCGCGTGCGCCCAGCAGCGGGCGTGGGTCGAGCAGGGGCTGCCGCCGACGCGCATGGCGGTCAACCTCTCGCCGCGTCAGTTCCTGCACCGCCATCTGATCGACGACATCGTCAAAGTGATCGAAGAGACCAAAGTCGACACCCGCTTTCTCGAGCTCGAGATCACCGAGAGCACGGTCATGCACAACCTGCAGCGCGCGGCGGCGCTGCTGGCGCAGTTGAAAGAGATGGGCATACGCGTGGCGATCGACGATTTCGGCACCGGCTACTCGTCACTCGCGTACCTGAAGCGCTTTCCGATCGACAGCCTGAAGATCGACCGTTCTTTCGTCGCCGACGTGCCGGGGGACCCGGGCAACACCGCGATCACCCAGGCGATCATCGCGATGGCGCACAGCCTTGGACTGAAAGTGATCGCCGAAGGCGTCGAGACCAAGGAGCAGCTCGACTTCCTGTGCGCGCACGGCTGCGAGGAGATGCAGGGTTACTACTTCAGCACCGCGGTGGACGTCGAAGAGGCGACGGCGCTGCTGAGGGCGTCGATGGCGCCGCTGCGCGACAACGTCATGCCGCTGAAGGAAGCGACCGGGTGAAAGTCGTTTAAAGCAGGAAAGGAACGACCCGGTAGGTCGTCATTCTGGACGCGCGGGAGCGCGAGTGGTCCAGAATCCATTGGTAAATCGCTTGAACCATCAAGATGGATTCCGGCCGGCGCCAGAATGACATCCGGCTGCCTTTTAATCCGGCGACTTACTGGTCCGGACGCGCACCCGAGAGCTTCACGATCTTCGCCCACTTCGCGATGTCGTCGTTCATGTAGCGCTCGAATTCACCCGGCGACATGACCATCGGCACCGCGCCCTGGTCCTGCCAGTTCTTCTTCACATCGGGCCGGGCGGCGATCTTGGTCATCTCCGCATTCAACCGGTCGACGACGGGTTTCGGCGTGCCTGCCGGCGCCATGATGCCGAGCCAGATCACCGCTTCGTAACCGGGCACGCCGGATTCGGCAACGGTGGGCGTCCCCGGCATCACGTCGGAGCGCTTCTTGCCCGTCGTCGCGAGCGCCCGTACGCGCCCCGACTTCGCGATCGGCGCCATGGTCGTGATCGCGTCGGTCATCATCTCCACCTGTCCGCTGACCACGCTCGTGCGCGCTTCGGCGCTGCCTTTGTGAGGCACGTGGACGACGTCTATACCCGCCATCGCCTTGAAGAGCTCGCCTGCCATGTGATACGGCGTGCCGGTGCCCGATGACGCGTAATTCATCCCGCGCGGTTTCGCTTTCGCCAGCGCGATGAACTCCTTCACGCTTTTGGCCGGCACCGACGGATGCACGACCATCAGCAGGTCGGAGTAATTCACCGGCGCGACCGCGACGAAATCCTTCATCAGGGTGAAAGGTTTTTTCGGCACGAGTGACTCGTTCACCGTGTGGGTGTTCGACATCATGAGCAGCGTGTAGCCGTCGGGCGGCGATTTGGCCGCGATGTCCGTGCCGATGATCGAGCCCGCGCCGGGGCGGTTATCGACGACGAAGGATTGTCCGAGCGCTTCGCTCAGGCGCTGCGCTTCGAAGCGCGCGAAGAGGTCGGCAGGACCGCCTGCCGCGAAGGGCACGACGATGCGCACCGTTTTAGCCGGGTAGTTCTGCGCGAACACGCTCGCGCTGCCGAGCGCGAGCAATCCGCCCAGGACCGCGGTCGTGCAGCGACCGACAAAAGGGGTGAGCGCAGCGTCCATGCAATCCTCCATAGTTGTTATCGCGGCCGTGCAGAGCGGGCCGCCGGCTATTCTACGATAGCGATTTCGCGTACGGGCGCGGCTGAACGCGCGAGCGTTCAGCGTGCCGGAACGGAGGGACTAGCGGGGGGAGCGGGGTTTGCGCAGGGGCGCCGGCGCGGGACGCCGCGACTGCGCTTCGCGCGCGAGCCGCGCGAGGCGCTCTTCGATCGTCTCGGGACGATCCGACGGCGCGAGCGCGTTGGCGATGATGTTTCTGTAACCCGAGCTGCCCGACTGGATTTCGAAGTACTCGCGCATCGCGCCGTCGAGGTACTTCGTGAGCTGCTCACGCCCGCGAATCATTTCATTGACGACGCCGGCGACGGGGCTGCGCGGGTCGCCCGGTGCGTTCTTTTCACTGCCCAACGGTATCCGACCGTATGAGCTCCAGGGTGAATTGCTCATGGACCGATCTCGCTAAAAGTGAATTGAGGTGAATCTCGAAAGAGCGCGGCGCCCGCGGCAGGGCGCCGCTTCAGGCATTAAGACCGTCATTATCGTCCCGGGTTGCGTGCCGCTTCAATCCCGCAGCGCAGCAAAGATCACTCGTTCGTGACGCCGATCGACTTGATCAGCTTGGCGAACTTGTCCAGGTCGGTGCGCATGCGGGTGGAGAGTTGCTCGGGCGTGCCGCTCCACGGCTCGAGGCCCTGGCTGACCATGGTCCTGGCGACTTCAGGATCGGCCACGGCCTTGTTGACCAGACCGTTGAGCCGGTCGACCAGATCGCGCTTGAGTCCCGCCGGCCCGAAAAGCGCGATCCACGGATTCATTTCGTAGCCCGGCAGGCCGGACTCGGCGATCGTCGGAATGTTCGGCGCGCTCAGCGTGCGCTTGGCCGTGGTCACGCCGAGCGCGCGCACGCGGCCTGCGTTCACGTGCGGAAGCGCGTTCGGCAGCGTGGCGATCGAAGCCTGGGTCTCGCCCGAAAGGAGCGAGGTGATTGCGGGCGGCCCGCCGCGATACGGCACGTGGACGATGTTGATGTTCGCGCTCGAGGTGAACAGCGCCATCGCGAGGTGCGGCGAGCTGCCGTTGCCCGACGAGGCGTAGTTGATCTGGCCGGGGCGCGACTTGGCGAGCGCGATGAAATCGCGCACCGTTTTCACCGGCAGCGAAGGGTGCGCGACGAGCACCGCGGGCTGCGCCGAAATGAACGCGATCGGCGTGAAGTCTTCGATCGTGCGGTACGGAAGCTTGGGATACGTCGTCGCGTTCGCGGTGTGCGTCGCCGAATGCACCATCAGCGTGTAGCCGTCGGCCGGCGCTTTCGCGACGAGGTCGGCGCCGATCGTTCCCGCGGCGCCGGCGCGGTTGTCGACCACGAAAGCGCCGCCGAGCGCCGTCGACAGGCGCTGCGACGTAATCCGCGCGGCCGAATCGATCGACCCCGCGGCGGGCCACGGGACGATCACTTTGACCGGTTTGCTGGGATAGTTCTGGGCGTGCGCGACCGCCGCGCACGCGGTGAGGGCGAGCGCCAACGTCATTGGAACGAATCGGGGCATCACTGCAGTCCTGTGACTTGGGAGGTGGGGTCGGCAGGCGCGGAGGCAGGCGCCGCCGCTTGGCCGGGAAGAGGGTTAGACGCAGGGCTTAACGTCAGTTCCTGGTGTTCCTGAAGGTGTTTGATCGCGGCATCGCGAGTCGCGAGCGAGATGGCGGAAGCGATCTGCTGCGCGCTTTCGCCGTCTCCGGCCCGGATCGCCTCGAGCAGGGTGCGCCAGAGGCGCGCGGACTCGCGCCGGCGCTCGGGCGTGGCCAGCGCGAGACGCGTGTAGCGGCTCGTCTGGAGCGTGAGGGCCTGCAGCATCGAGCTCAGCCAGCGGTTGGAGACGCTGTCGGTGAGCATCCGGTTCAGCGCGAGGGCCGCCGCGACGTAAGCGTCACCGGCTGCGTCCGAGCGCGCGAGCGCTTCCAGCTCGGACACCGGGCCTTCGGCGTGGGCGACGAGATCCGCGCGCTCGGCGTCTTCGGCGATCCAGCGGGCGCGCAAACCCACGAGCGCCGCGCGCACCTGGTAGATCTCCTGCACTTCGCGCACCGACAGCGTGCTCACCTGGGCGCCGCGGTAGGGGTGGATCAGCACCAGGCCGCGGTTCTGGAGGAGGCGCAGCGCGTCGCGCACCGGGCCGTGGCTCACGCCGAATGCCTTCACCAGTGTCGCTTCGACGAGGCGCTCGCCGGGCTGGTAGCGCCCGGACACGATGTCGTCGGCGATCGAGGCGGCGATCTTTTCGGAGAGGGTCTGCGCGACCGCGTCTCGGTCGGAATTGAGCTTGCTCATGAGCATCAGGGGATTAGTGCGGGAGCGAGGGCGGCATTATAGCCGCGGCACGGATTGTGAATTATTAATAATCCTGTAGAATGCGACTTCCTGTCCCGGAGGTGTCCCAATGTCAGTTATTGCTGAAAAGCCCCGTAACGACTCAGCGGTCCGCGTCATCCCCACCGGTAAACCCGTTGGCGCGACTATCGAAGGCGTCGATCTAGCAAGTCTGAGCGACGCCCAGTTCGAGGCAATCTTCGACGCGTGGATGAAGCACAACGTCCTGCGCTTCCGTGGACAGGAACTCACCAAAGAGCAGCTCCAGGCATTCAGCGCGCGTTTCGGCGAGCTCGACCGCGCCCCCATCAACATCAAAGGCGAGCCCTGGATCGAGGGCTATCCCAACATCGCGGTGATGTCGAACATCATCCAGGACGGCCAGCCGATGGGCAGCCTCGGCTACGGCGAAGCGGTCTGGCACACCGACATGTCCTACATCGAAGTGACGCCGTCCGCGGCGCTGCTCTATTCGCTGGAAGTGACCAGGGAAGGCGGCGAGACCGGTTTCATCAGCATGTACGACGCGTACGAGACGCTGCCCGAAGACCTGAAGCAAGCGATCCAGGGCAAAGAGATCAAGCACGACGCGAGTCACAACAGCGCGGGTGAGCTGCGCAAAGGCTTCAAGGCCGTCGACGATCCGCGCGAAGCGCCGGGCGCGTTGCACCCGATCGTCGTGCGTCATCCGGTGACCCAGCGCAAAGCGCTTTACCTCGGCCGCCGCCCGCGCGGCTACATCGTCGGCCTGTCGCTCGAGGAGAGCGAAGCGTTGCTCGACCGCCTGTGGGCGCATGCGACCGACGAGAGCAAGTCGTGGTGGCAGAAATGGAACGTGGGCGACCTGCTGATGTGGGACAACCGCTGCGTCATGCACAAGCGCACCGCTTTCGATCCCAAAGAGCGCCGTTTCATGCTGCGCACGCAGATCAAAGGCTCCAAGCCGCAGGCCTGACGAGCGGCCGGGGTCTAACCCCGGGTTTTGGGGTCAGACCCCGGTTTACGTGGAGCGCCCCGCGTTCAAGCCTACGACCCCGGCGGCCGCGGCGCGACTCGCTGCCACGGCGCCGCGCACTTCTGGACGTAGGGGTAGTACGTCTTCGAGTCGGGGCAGTAGTACCAGAATTGCTCGGGCTGCTGCTGCACCACCTGCGCCGGGGCGGACTCGACATAGACCGGGGCAGGGACGGTCACCACCGCGGGCGGGTAGTAGACTGGCGGCGGGTAGTAATACGGCGCGGGGTAGACCGGAAAACCGAAAGCGAACCCGAACCTCACGCCGCCGTGAGCATGAGCGGTCGTAACGCACCCCAGGATGAGCGCTGCCGCCGCGATTGCCTTGAAAGCTTTCATGTCGCGCCTCCTTCAGATGGCTGCCTCGCTGCAAGTATTGTGCACGCTCAGCCGCGCCGGAGCCACCGAAAGAGGCGCGCAACGCGCCGAAGCGGCTGCGCGCGAAGGGCTCAGTCGAGCCTGACCCCCAGCTTCTTGCCGATGGCGCCCCACTTGTCGGCGTCGACCTTCATGGTTTTCGCGAACTCCTCGGGCGTGTCCCCGAGCGGCTCGTTACCCTGCTCGATGAACTGCTTTTTGACGTCCGGGCTGAACGTGATCGCGCGGATTTCCTGGTGCAGCTTGTTCACGATCGGCCGCGGGGTCTTGGCAGGCGCCATGAAACCGTACCACGTGACCGATTCGAACCCCGGAATGCCCGATTCCGCAATCGTCGGCACGTCGGGTACCGCTTCGAGGCGCTTGCTGCCGCTGGTCGCGATCATGCGCAGCCGGCCCGCTTTCCAGTGCGGCATCGTCGTGAACATGTTCGCGAACGAGAACTGGATCTCGTTGCCGAGCTGCGCGGTGATGTACTGGCCGACGCCTTTGTACGGCACGTGAGTCATCCTGATGCCCGCCATCGAGTTGAAGAGCTCGGTGGTCAGGTGGGGAGAGCTCCCGGGACCGGAAGAGCCGTAGTTGAGCTTGCCTTCGTTCTGCTTCGCGTACGCGATGAACTCCTTGACGCTTTTGGCGGGGACCGACGGATGGAGCTGCATCGTGAGCGGCGTCAGGATCACGATCGTGATCGGCGCGAAGTCCTTGATCGGATCGTACGGCAGCTTGTTGAAAAGCTGTGCGCTCTGCGCGTGCGTCGAGTACGCGAGCAGCAGGGTATAGCCGTCCGGGTTCGCTTTCGCGACGAGGTCGGTGCCGACGATGCCGGACGCCGCCGGGCGGTTGTCGACGACGACCGGCTGTCCCACGCGCTCGGCGAGGCGCGCGCCGATGAAGCGCGCGGTGTAGTCGCTGCCGCCGCCCGGGGCGAGCGGAACGATGATGCGAACGGGGCGGTCGGGATACGCGGGCGTGGCGGCGTGTGCTGTCATGAACGACGCGGTGCTTGCGACCAGCGCGGCGAACGCGGCGGCCCGCCTTGCAGTGATGCTCATCGATTCTCCTCCGGGGTATTGTGGAACTGCGCAGGAGATACTAGCAGAGGCGCAGTGGCGGGCTACCGCGCTGAACCAGTGATGGGGGGATCGCGCACCGTCGTCATTGCGGCGTCGCGCGGGAACCCGGACAGCAAGAGGTCGTCGACTGCGGACAGAGTAGACGCGGCGGTGTGACGCCGGAAGTTCCACGGCGCAACCGGTGCCGCGTCCTGCCACAATCCTTCACCGCGCGCGCGTGCCTCGTCCTCGAGCGCCGCATAGCGCGCGCGCTCGGAGGGCGACTGGTCGCGCTGGTACTGTTTGTAATGCCACGCGAGGCCGGCCCTGATCTGCTCGAGGCCGGCATCGAGCGAGTACGCACAGTCGGCGTGATCGCACGCGGCGGCGTACACCCGCCCGACGATGCGGCCGTAGCGGTCGCGCTTGTCCCACACGACGCGAGCGCGCTTCTGAAAGACGATCGCGGCGAGGTGCTGCTTCGATCGCTCGCCGTAGGCTTGCCGGCGCTCGGGCGCATCGATCCCGGACAAGCGGATCTTGTGCTGCTGGCGTGAGGCATCGAGGAGGGTGAGCGTGTCGCCGTCGGCGACGGCGGCGACGGTGCCGAAAAGCTCGGCGGCGTGTGCGGTCGCCGCGACGAGCGAGAGCAGTAGTGCGATGCAGAACGACTTCGGCGCGATAGCGGCTTCCTCCCGGCCGCGATTATGTTGTGGGCTCGCGATTAGTACAAGCCCTGCGCGCTCCGTTGGCGAACCGCCGACGTGCCTGTATCCTTCCGCGACGACTTTCGAGGAGGCATTACATGAACAGACGGCACACAGCGCGGCTCGTTTCGGCCATCGTCGCGACCGCGGCTCTGCAAGGTCCGATCGGCGCCTACGCACAGGACGGCAAAGACGCCGCGGCGGGCTATCCCTCGCGACCGGTGCGATTCATCACGCCCGCGGCGCCGGGCGGCACGACCGACATCCTCGCGCGGCTTTTCAGCCAGCGCCTGACCGAGCAGTTGAAGCAGCAGTTCATCGTCGACAACCGCGCGAGCGCGAGCGGCGTCATCGCCGCCGAGATCACCAAGAACTCGCCGCCCGACGGCTACACGCTATTCCTTGCTTATCACCAGCACACCGTGAACGCGGCGCTCAACTCGAAGCTCCCGTATCACGCCGTGAACGACTTCACGCCGATCACGCAGCTCACGCGCGCCGGTCTCATGCTCGTCGTCAACCCGTCGCACCCGGCAAAGACCGTGAAGGAGTTCGTCGACTGGACCAAGAGCTACCAGGGGCCCATCAACTTCGGCTCGGCGGGTAACGGCAGCGGCGGCCATCTCGCGGGCGAGCTCTACAAACTCGTCACCGGGATCAAGGCGCAGCACATTCCCTACAAGGGCTCGGGTCCTTCGCTGACCGCGCTCGCAGGCGGCGAATATCACTTCAACTTCGTCGGCATGCAGGCGGCGCAGGGTCTGGTGAAAGGCGGCAAGCTGAGGGCGCTGGCGGTGACCACGCCGAAGCGCATCGGCGCGCTGCCCGACCTCCCGGCGATGGCGGAAGTGCTCCCCGGCTTCGAGGTCGTCGGCTGGTACGGCGTGATGGCCCCGCCCAAGATGGCGAAACCGCTGGTCGCCAAGCTGCACAGCGAACTCATCACCGCCCTCAACCGCGCGGACACCAAAGACCGCATCATCGCCGACGGCTCGGAGCCCGTCGGGAGCACTCCTGAAGACTTCCGCCGCTTCCTGCTCGCCGATCTCGACAAGTGGGCGAAAGTGGTCAAGGCGAGCGGGGCGAAGCTCGACTAGTCCGGGGTTCTCCGCCGAGCACGTCAGAAGCTTTAACGCGAAGGACGCGAAGGACGCGAAGGAAGGTCAAAAGCTTCTCTCACGTCGGTCATCGCGAGGAGCCGCGGCAGCGCGACGGGCGATCAGGGGACAGACCCCGGTTTTGCCTGGTTTTGTTCTGTGGGGGTCTGTCCCCGGTTTGATCAAAGACACTTCGACTTTTGTTGCCCCTCTCCCCGACCCTCTCCCCGCCGCGCGGGGCGAGGGAGACAGGCAGGGGACTAACGGCGATTTTGTTCAGAATTAGTTTTTCCTTCGCGTCCTTTGCGTCCTTCGCGTTGAGGCTTTGATTCGAGGCCGACGCGAAGACCGTTCGTGACTACCCCTTCGCAATGGTCTTCGCAGGATCGATGAACGGCATCGGCACCACCGTCGCGCCGCGCTCGCCGTCCGCAGTATCCACCGTGACGCGAGTGCTGAGCGCGGTGTAGCCGACCGGCAGCATCGCGTAGCCGATGTTCTTCGCGAGCCGCGGCGAGTACACCGCTGAAGTCACTTCGCCCAGCGGCGTCTTTCCCGAGCGCACCGGCCAACGCGTCATGTTCAGGTCGAGGCGAGGACCTTCGATCTCCACGCCCA
>JAQGNC010000024.1 GCA_028292065.1 Betaproteobacteria bacterium | reverse complement strand
TGCGCCATCTCGCGGAACGGAAAACCGGTGCCGATGAGGCCGGACTTCAGGTGCATGCGCTTGCTCACGCGCAGTCGAGTCTCGTTCAGGTGGGCGCCGCGGCCGCGGCTCGCCGTGAACAGATCGTTGCGGCCCGGATCGTAGATGACGGCCTGGGTGATGACGCCGCGATGCTCGAGCGCGATCGACACCGCGTACTGCGGAAAGCCGTGCAGGAAGTTGGTCGTGCCGTCGAGCGGATCGATGATCCAGCGGTATTCGGACGAGCCTGAAGCGCCGCTTTCCTCTGCTAGAATCGCGTGCCCCGGATACGCTTCGTGCAAGGTCGAGATGATCGCCTGCTCGGCTTCACGATCGACTTCCGATACGAAATCGTTGGCCGCTTTCTCCCGCACCGCGACGATGTCCAGGTTGCGTGTCGCGCGAATGATGATGTTGCCCGCGCGGCGTGCTGCTTTCACCGCGGTATTGAGCATCGGATGCATGGCTGCCATGAGAATTCTGTACTCGGGATTCGTGGATTCGGCCGCGCGGCGAGCGATGCCCGCCGCAGGAAGGGGCGTATTGTAGTGCGTAAGCTTGTCGTTCGGCACACCCGTCGTTTTCTTCCCGAGTCATGTCAGATAGCGATCCCTTAGCGAACGTGCGCGTCGTCCTGTGCGAGACGAGCCATCCCGGAAACATCGGCGCGGCAGCGCGCGCGATGAAGACGATGGGTCTGTCCACGCTTCATCTCGTGCGGCCGAAGCGCTTTCCCGATCCCGAAGCAACCTGGCGCGCGACCAGCGCGAACGACGTGCTCGAGGCCGCGAAGGTGAGCGCGTCGCTCGACGAGGCGCTGCACGGTGCGGTCTTCGCGGTCGCATGCTCGGCACGTCGCCGCGATGTCGCGGTCGCCGGAGCCGACGCGCGCACAGCCGCCGCGCGCCTGATCGAGATCGCACGCACGCAGCCGGTCGCGCTGGTTTTCGGCAACGAGAGCTATGGCCTCACCACCGAAGACGTCAACCGCTGCCAGTTGCTCGCTTCGATTCCGGCGAACCCGCGTTTCTCGTCGCTGAACCTCGCCGCGGCGGTGCAGGTCTTCGCCTACGAGCTGCGGATGGCAGCCGGTGTCGAGCCTGACAGCGCGTCGGCCGCGCCGGCGCTTGCGACGCACGACGAAGTGGAAGGGTTTTACGGACACCTCGAACAGACGATGTCGGAGGTCGGCTTTCTCGACCCGGAGCATCCGAAGAAGCTGATGCCGCGCATCCGGCGCCTCTTCGCGCGCGCCCGGCTCGAGCCCGAGGAAGTGAACATCCTGCGCGGCATATTGAAAGCGCTGACGCACCCCAAAAAACGCTGACGGGCCGGCAAGGCAAAGCAACAGCAGTATTAACGCCAGGGACGCAAAGGAAAAAGCATGGACGCAATACGGCCATTTTCCCGGTGGCCTTTGCGCGCAGCCCGTCAGATCGACATTCGCGTCCTCGCCCTTTCCTTTGCGTCCTTGGCGTTAATCTGCTTTGCCTTTCAGCCTCGCCGATAGTTGAGTAAAATACTCGGCTTTAACCCCCGGCCCGTGGCATGTTCGCGCGCATCAAAGAAGAAATCTCGGTCGTTTTCGAGCGCGATCCCGCCGCCCGCAACGCGTGGGAAGTGGTCACATGCTATCCCGGCTTTCACGCGATGCTCGTCCACCGCGTGTCTCACAAGCTCTGGGGCGCGGGCTTCAAGTGGCTGGCGCGCTTCATTTCTCACCTCGGTCGGTGGCTGACCGGGATCGAGATACATCCGGGTGCGCAGATCGGGAGGCGGTTTTTCATCGACCACGGCATGGGGGTGGTGATCGGCCAGACCGCCGAGATCGGCGACGACTGCACCCTTTATCACGGGGTGACGCTCGGCGGCACCTCGTGGAGCCCCGGCAAACGCCATCCGACGCTCGGCAACGGCGTGGTCGTCGGCGCGGGCGCGAAGATCCTCGGCCCGATCACCGTCGGCGACGGCGCCAAGATCGGCTCCAACGCGGTCGTGGTGAAGCCGGTTCCCCCCGGCGCCACCGCGATCGGCGTGCCCGCGCGTATCGCCGAGTCCGGCGAAAGCCAGGGGCGGTTTTCCGCCTACGGCATCGCGCGCGACGCCAACGACCCGGTCGCGCAGGCGCTGCACGAGCTCATCGACCACAGCGCCGAGAACGACCGACGCGTCGAGCACATCCTCGCCGAATTGAAGCGCCTGGGGGTGAAACTCGGCGACGAGCCGGACTCGACTTTCGACCCCGATCACCTGAACCGAATTGTTGACTGATTCAGTCGGGTAAGAGTATAGTCGACCAAATTGGTATGTTATTGCAGTCAGGCGTGGGAAGCTGCTTTAAGCATTGATCCGGTTGACTTTTATCGAGGTGAGCCATGAGGCTGACGACCAAGGGTAGGTTCGCGGTGACCGCTATGGTCGATCTCGCGCTGAGTCACGGCGGCGGTCCGGTGACCCTCGCCGAGATCAGCTCGCGCCAGAAGATTTCGCTGTCGTATCTCGAGCAGCTTTTCGGCAAGCTGCGGCGGCGTTCCCTCGTCGACAGCGTCCGCGGGCCCGGCGGCGGTTATCGCCTGGCGCGCGACATGGCCGGGATTTCGGTCGCCGAGATCATTCTCGCGGTCGACGAGCCGATCGACGCCACCCAGTGCGCCGGCAAGGAGAACTGCCGGGACGAGCAGAAGTGTCTGACCCACGACCTGTGGGCGACCCTGAACAGTCGGATATTCGATTACCTCGAAGCGGTCACGTTACGTCAATTGGTCGACGACCAGCGCGCGAAGGAGTCCGGCCAGAACACCGTGCACGACATGCGACAGAGCCCGGGCAAGGGCATTGCGGTATCGGCTTAACCCTTCACCCTGTGACCTTCACCCTTCTTCGGCAATGAACCACGTCTATCTCGACCATAACGCCACGACGCCGCTCGACGAGCGCGTGCTCGACGCGATGCTGCCGTACCTGAAGGCGCAGTACGGCAATGCGTCGAGCCGCCACGAGCTCGGCACGGTCGCGCGCAAGGCGGTGAATGCCGCGAGGGAGCAGGTCGCCGCGCTGGTCAGGGTGCAGCCTTCACAAGTGGTGTTCACCTCGGGCGGAACCGAAGCGAACAACCTCTTCGTCAAAGGCGCCGCGGGTTACCTCAAGCCGGCGCAGGTCGCGATCAGCGCGATCGAGCACCCGTGCGTCGCCAAGCCTGCGCAGGAGCTCGGGCGTCAAGGCTGGAAGCTGCGCAAGCTCGCGGTCACGCCGGATGGGCAGATCGACCTGGACGACGTCGCCGCCGCGCTCACTCAGCCGACAGGAATCGTCTCGGTCATGCTCGCGAACAACGAAACGGGCGTGATCCAGGACGTCGCGGCGGTCGCCGAGCGTGCGCGCGCAGCGCGGGCGTGGGTGCATACCGACGCGGTTCAGGCCCTGGGGAAGATCGAAGTCGATTTCGGTGCGCTCAACGTGCACGCGATGACCGTTTCCGGCCACAAGATCTACGGCCCGAAAGGCGCGGGCGCACTCGTCGTCGACAAGCGCATCGAGTTGAAACCGCTCATCGCGGGCGGCGGGCACGAGCACGGCATGCGTTCAGGGACCGAGAACGTGCCTGCGATCGTCGGGTTCGGCGCCGCCGCCGAGATCGCATCGGCGCGCGGGGCAGGGTTGAGCGAGCGTCTCGGGGCGCTGCGAGCGCGTCTCGAGACGGGGCTGCACGAGGCGGGCGCGGTCATCTTCGGCGAGCGCGCCCCGCGCATCAGCAACACGACTTATTTTGCGTTTTCGCACATCGACGGCGAAACGCTCGTGGTGGAGCTCGACAAGCTCGGCTATGCCGTCGCCGCGGGCGCAGCGTGCTCGAGCGCGAGCACCGAGCCGTCGGCGACCCTGATCGCGATGGGCGTCGATCCCGAGCTCGCGCGAGGCGCGGTGCGGCTGAGCCTGGGCATTCAGAACACGCCGGCCGAAGTCGAAGGCTTCGTGCGCGCGGTGCAGTCGCTGGTCAAACGATTGAAAGGCCTCACCGCGATGGCGGTTTGATCGAGAGTGAACCAACAACGGTAATGACGATGACGATAGAACTGACGCAAAGCGCAGCGAAACAGATACAGGCGCAGATCGAGAAGCGCGGGCGCGGGCTCGGCTTGCGCGTGGGCGTGAAAAAAGTCGGATGCTCGGGCTTCGCCTACACCTACGACTACGCCGACGAGATCCGTCCCGAAGACCAGCTTTTCGAAGCCCACGGCACCAAGCTCGTGGTCGATCGGAAAAGCCTCGACTTCCTGAACGGATCCACGCTCGACTACGTGAAAGAAGGGCTGAAGCAGGCTTACAAGTTCACCAACCCGAACGTCGACTCGATGTGCGGCTGTGGTGAGAGTTTCAGCGTTAAAACCGGTGAACGGGTGAACGAGTGAACGAGTGAACGGGGTAAGAACCCGTCGGGGGTTAAACACCCGTTCACCTGTTCGCCCGTTTACCCGTTCACGCTTCTGAGACAAAGCAATGAGCAGCGTACTAGACCAACTGGTTAACAAGCCTTACGAGCACGGTTTTCGTACGGACATCGAGACCGAATCTGCGCCCAAGGGCCTGAGCGAAGACACGATCCGGATGATCTCGGCGAAGAAGAACGAGCCGGAGTGGCTGCTGGAATTCAGGCTGAAAGCGTATCGCCACTGGCTCACGATGGAAGAGCCGCACTGGGCTCACGTGACGTACCCGAAGATCGACTTCCAGGACATCATCTACTTCTCGGCGCCCAAGCCGAAGAAGAAGCTGAGCAGCATGGATGAGGTCGATCCCGAGCTGCTTCGCACCTTCGAGAAGCTCGGCGTGCCTATGAACGAGCGCGCGGCGCTCGCCGGTGTCGCAGTCGACGTGATCTTCGATTCGGTGTCGGTCGCGACGACCTATAAGGACAAGCTCGCTAAAGTCGGGATCATCTTCTGCTCGATCTCCGAAGCGGTGCGCGATCATCCGGATCTC
>JAQGNC010000014.1 GCA_028292065.1 Betaproteobacteria bacterium | reverse complement strand
GCGCGATGCAGGTCGTCGACGTAGCAGCCCTTGCCGCTCAGCAGGCGCGCGTCTTCGACTCGCGCGATCGCCTTGCCGACGTAGGTTTCTCTGGCGGTCATCGGCTTTCCGGGTCGCTTTTCGCGTACGCCGATCGCGCGTCGCACACCGCTTCGATGATGTTGATGTACCCGGTGCAGCGGCAGAGGTTGCCCGAGAGCACGTGGCGGATACGCTCCTTGTCGGCGTTCGGCTCCTGCGTGAGCAGCGCGTGCGCCGTGGTGAGGAAGCCGGGCGTGCAGAAACCGCATTGCAGCGCGTGGTGTTTGCGGAACGACTCCTGGAGCGCAGAAAGACCTTCGGCAGGCGTCAGGCCTTCGACGGTCGTGACTTTCGCGCCGCTCGCCTGCGCCGCGAGCATGAGGCACGAGCGCACCGCATCGCCGTCGACGATGACCGTGCACGCGCCGCACACCCCGTGCTCGCAGCCGACGTGCGTGCCGGTCTGCATCAGGTGGTGGCGGATGCAATCGGCGAGTGTGGTGCGGGCAGGGACTTCGGCTTCGACCGGTTTGCCGTTCAACTCGAATGCGATATTCATGTGAGGCGCTTTCTCATCGGACTTGGCTTAGGTTGTCGTCGTTGCGTGCGGCACGAGATCGCCGCGTCGCACTGCTCCTCGCGATGACAGCCAGGGGCACGCGGCATCAGCTCGTCCTTTGCGCGGCGGTGACGAGCGCGCGCTCCAGGAGAGTGCCGACGAGCGATTTGCGGTACTCGGCGCTCGCGTGGAAATCGCTGGTCGGGTCGGCTTCTTCGGACGCGGCGCGTGCGACGGCGCGGGCGGTCTCGGCGTCCACGCGCTTGCCGTCGAGCGCGCTTTCGGCGATGGGAAGGCGTTTCGAGTAATAGCACGCGCCGACCACGCCGATGTGGGTGTTGCACGCGCGGTTCTCTGCGTCGAGGTCGTAGTAGAGGGCGACCCCCCCGAGCGCGAAATCGCCGGGGCGGCGCGCGAACTCGAGGAAAGCCCACCGGCGCTGTGCCGGCCACCGGGGAAGCCGGACTTCCAGGATCATCTCGTCGTCGCTAAGCGCAGTGGTGAGCGGGCCCAGGAAAAAGTCGGCGGCTTTCATGCGCCGCTCGCCTTCGGGGCCGAGCAGCGTGAGCTCGGCTTCGCAGGTGGCGGCGATGCACGGCATTTCAGCGGCGGGATCGGCGTGCGCCAGACTGCCGCCGACGGTGCCGCGATTGCGGACCTGGTAGTGCGCGACGTGCGTGATCGCTTCCTTGAGCAGCGGGTGCGCGGTCGCGAGCCGCGCGTCGTCCTCGATGTCGCGCCAGCGGGTGCGCGCGCCGAGCCGCACGCCGGAATCGTCGATCACGATCCGGTTCATGCCCTCGACGTTGCGCAGGTCGACGAGATACGCGGGCTGCGCGAGGCGGAACGCCATGGTCGGCAGCAGGCTTTGGCCCCCGGCGATGATCTTGGCTTCACCAGGATGCGCGGCGAGCAGCGCTACGACCTCGGCGGGCGAGGAGGGCGCGAGGTATTCGAAGTTCGGGAGTTTCATCTTAGATAATTTCCTGGTTCAAACCCACCCCCACCCTAACCCTCCCCCTGAAGGGGAGGGGACTACAGGCGCAGCGCGCCTGCAAAAACTCCCCTTCCCCCTCAGGGGGAAGGTCGGGATGGGGGTGGTTTCTGTGTCCAGTACGTTATTCAACTGTGATATTCCCCGCCTTGATGACCTTGGTCCAACGCGCCAGCTCGGCGCGTACGTGTGTGCCGAGCTCTTCGGGCGTGGTGCCGACCGGTGTCGCGCCGAGTCCGGCGAAGCGTTCCCGCAGGTCGGCGGCCTGCAGGCCTTTGGCGATGTCGCCCTGCAGCCTGGAGACGATCGCCCTGGGCATTCCGGGCGGACCGAAGACCGCGTACCACGCGGTGACTTCGAAACCGGGATAGCCGGACTCGGCCACGGTCGGCAGGTCGAGCCCCGCGACGCGCTTCGGAGTCGCGATGGCGAGCGGTCTCATGCGGCCGTCCTTGATGTAAGGCGCGGCTGCGGTGAGCTCCACCGACATCAGCTGGATCTGCCCGCTCATCAGATCGATCATCGCCGGGCCCGAGCCTTTATAAGGCACGTGCACGAGGTCGATGCCGGCCATGTTCTTCAGCATCTCGATCGCGAGGTGGTGGGGCGATCCATGGCCCGCCGAGCCGAAGGTCATGCCGGGTTTCGCTTTGGCGAGCCGCACGAATTCCGGCAGCGTTTTGGCCGGGACCGCGGGATTGACGACGAGCACGTGCGGGATCGTCGCAACGAGGCTGATCGGCGTGAAGTCCTTGACCGGGTCGTATTGCAGCTTCGGGTTGAGCGCGGGGTTGATGCCGTGGGTGGTCGTCGCGCCGAGGAGCAGCGTGTAGCCGTCAGGCGCGGACCGCGCGACGAGCTCCGAGCCGATCGCGCCGGAAGCGCCGGCGCGATTGTCGACGATGACCGGTTTGCCGAGGCTGTCGGCGAGCTTCTGGCCGACCGCGCGTGCGATGAGATCGAGCGCGCCTCCCGCGGCGAACGGTGCGATCAACCTCACGGGCTTCGATGGAAAAGTCTGCGCGGACGCGGCGGCCGGGAAGGTCTGCGCGGACGCCGCCGCGCAGGCGAGCAGTGCGAGCGCGATCGATCTGAAGCCGGTGCGAAGCAAGCTATTCCCCGCGAGCGTGGGCGAGCATTTCAGCGTGTATTCCGGCGCAGAGAACCGGAGCTTTTAGTCGGCGCGCAAGTGTCGAGCGGGCTGGACGGCCGCAGAGCCGGAGCGCTCGATCGAGTATTCACCCAAAGTTTACCGAAGTTGAATGTATAGTCAACTTCAGCCCGCGAGCAGGTAGCGCTCGACCATGTCCGCGGCGTGCTCGAGGCGCTGCTTGACCCGCTTGGGCGACATCAGCCGCTGCCCGAAAAGCGCTTCGAAAGTGTGGTGGTTGGTGATGTAGTGCGCGGTCAGGGCCGAGATCGAGATGTAGAGGTCGATCGGATCGACGTCGTTGCGGAATACCCCCGTCCGGCTGCCGCGCTCGAGCAGCTCGCGGATCGTATCGAGGAGCGGGTCGTACATCTTCGGGATCTCGCTCGAGGCCCGCACGTGGCGTCCGCCGTTCAGGTTCTCGCTCTGCAGCAGGCGCAGGAATTCGGGGAACTGCACCCAGATGCGGCCGGTGAAAGTCACGAGCTTGCGCATGCCTTCCACCGGGTCCATTCCCCGCAACTGCAGGTCTTTCTGGCGGCGCCGGATCGTGTCGTAAGTGCGCTCGAGCAGCGCGGTGAACAGGCCGTCCTTGCTGCGGTAATGGTGATACAGCAGGTTCTTGTTCACGCCGGCGCGCAGCGCGATCTCGTCGATGCGCGCGCCGTCGAAACCTTTCTGCGCGAACTCCGCGAGCGCGCCGTCGAGGATCATCTCGCGCGTCTTGCGCGAGCTTTCCCTGGACACAGGACGCGAGCGATCGGCTACGCTCGGGATGACCTTGGTCGATGGGGGTCGGGCCGTTTTCAGCACAGGTGGGTTTCCGCTCAGTCCGCGCGAAGCTTGCGCGAACGCGGGGGTGGCCGTCAACCGGTGAGTGCTTGGAGTTGAGTGAATGGTCAAGTTCGGCGGGCCT
>JAQGNC010000013.1 GCA_028292065.1 Betaproteobacteria bacterium | reverse complement strand
CTCAGGTATTTGCTCATCGCAGGCTCTTTCACGATGCGTATCACCGCGCCGCTCAGGCGCTCGACGATGGCAGGCGGCAGGCCGGCGGGACCGACCAGCCCGTTCGCGCCGCTCGCTTCGAAACCGGGGACGCCGGCTTCCGCGATCGTGGGCACGTCGGGCAGCGCGGTGATGCGCTGCGCGGTGCTGACGCCGAGCGCGCGAAGCTTGCCGGCTTTCACGTGCGGCACGGCGGAAGGCGCGGTCGCGAAAGTCAGCGCGACCTGCCCCGCGAGCAGATCGATCATCGCGGGCGGCGCGCCTTTATACGGCACGTGCACGATGTCGATGCCGGTCATCGACTTGAAAAGCTCTGCGGTGAGGTGAGGCTGGCTGCCGCTGCCCGCCGAGCTGTAGTTGAGCGCGCCCGGGCTTTTCTTCGCATAGGCGATGAATTCCTTCACCGTCCTGACCGGCACCGAGTTGTGAACGGCGAGCACTTGTGAAGTCGTCGCGATCAGCGCGACCGGTGTGAAATCCTTCACCGGGTCGTAGCCGAGCCTGGAGTACAGGCTCGGGTTGATCGTGTGGATCGTAGAGGCGAGGAGCAGGGTGTAGCCGTCGGCGGGCGCCTTGGCCACGAGCTCCGCGCCGATGTTGGCGCCTGCGCCGGGCCGGTTGTCGACGATGAATTGCTGCTTCGTTTCCTCGCCGAGCTTCTGCCCCACCGCGCGAGCGAGGATGTCGGAGGTGCCGCCGGCCGGAAACGGAACCACGATGCGCACCGTCTTCGCGGGATAGGCCTGTCCTGAGCCTGTCGAAGTGGCCTGGGCGTTCACCGCGAGCGGCGCAGCCGCCAACGCGCACGCGAAGAGCAGCCGAATTTTTTTCTCACCACGCATGACATCCTCCTCCGCAATTTTTCTGGTCGAGCTTCAGCTCATCATAAAGCACTGCTAAGCTCCGCGCATGCAAACCCCCTGGCTTCCTGATGGACCGCTCGAAATCGTCGCGGGCACACCGCCCGGCGGCGGCCTCGATCGCACCGCGCGCGCACTGCACGCCGCGATCGACGCGGAGCGTCTGGTCGACGTGCCGCTTACGGTAAAGAACGTTGCGGGCGACGGCGCGCGCAAAGCGTGGACTTACATGGACGCGCATCGCGGCAATCCGCGCGTGGTGTCGATCAGCCACCCGAATCTCACGAGCGACAAGCTCGTCGGCCTCGTCGCTTTCGATCACCGCTCGTATACGGCGATCGCGATGCTGTACACCGAGTACATCGCTTTCGTGGTGCGCTCCGATTCGGCAATGCGCAGCGGCGCAGACCTGCTGCAGCGCCTGCGCACCGACGCGGCGGACTTGCGCGTTGCGCTTTCGACCGCGCTCGGGAACCCGAATCACATCGCGCTCGCGCGCCTCGCGCTGCACGCCGGCGCCGATCCGAAAGCGCTGCAGATCCGCGTTTTCGATTCCGCAGTCGACGCGGTCGCCGACGTCGTCTCGGGTAAAGCAGAAGTCGCCGCCGTCACCGCCGCGAGCGCGATTGCGGGGCTCGCCGGTGGTCAGGTGCGAGTGCTCGGCGTCTCGGCGCCCGAGCGTCTGCCCGGCGTGCTCGCGGCGGTGCCGACGTGGCCTGAGCAGTCGGTCGATTGCGTCGTCGGCGCGTGGCGCGGCGTCGCAGGGGCCGCGGACATCGATGAAGCGCACGTCGCGTTCTGGGTACGCACGCTCGCCGCCGCGACCGCATCGGACACGTGGCGCAGCGACCTCGCGCGTCAGGGCTGGTCGCCGTGCGTCACGACCGGGGACGCGCTGCGCGACTTTCTCGAGCGCGAACGTGCGGACACCGCGGTTGCGCTCGCGGGGCTCGGACTGTTGCGCGCCGACCCGCAGTAGGACGCCGCCCGCGCGGTCGCTGGGGCAGCGGTGTTGTGCTATTCTCCCCCTCCCCGCCGGAGGACCGTCCCGACCCGGCATCGCTCACTGGAGCTTCCCCTATGCGAACCGAAGTGCACGTGCATGGCAGCGTTTTCCTGTGCAAGGGCGTGAGGCTTTCGCAGGTCGACCAGGCCATGCGGCCGTGGCTCGATTACCTCGACGTCGACACCATTGCAGATGCCCACAGCCTGGAGCGTGAAGAGCCCGGCATCAGTTACGACCCGAAAGAACGCGTCGTCAACATCTGCTGGACCGGAGAGGTGGGCCGCAGCTTCCAGAGCCGTCTCACCGAAGCGTTTCACAACGTCGGCCCGCTGACCGAGTACGCGTCGGAAGTGGAAGTCACGTATTACCCCGAAGGCGCGGACGACGAGTTCTACCAGATGTTCGTCGGCCCGAGCCTCGAAGCGATCCACGAGTTCCGCCGCCAGTGCGTGGTCGAGGACGTGAGCAGCCTGCTCGCGCGCCACATCGGCAAGCCTGAGACCGAGCAGGTCGCCGCGCTCATCAACCAGCTCTTCGACGCCGCCGGCGTGAAGCTTCCGCAAGCCGGGGAAGAACACAGCACTTCGTCGACCGTGATCCCGCTGCACCCGAGGAACAAGCACCTGCACTGACGCCTCCGTAGCGCAGGCGCCCTCGCCTGCAGCAAAAGCAAAAGGGCTGCGTCGCGCAGCCCTTTTGCTTTTCGCCGTCATCCTGGCGCAGGCCAGGCTCCATTTTCAAACGGTTTCAAACCGCTCAAGATGGATTCCGACCTTCGCCAGAATGACGCCTCGCGTCTGCGCGTCACCCCTCGGTTCGACCGGTCACCGTCAACGCCTCATCCCTCATCCCTTCGCCGTCACGCACCAACCACATTGATCGGCTTACCTTCCGCGAACGCGACGATCTGGTCGACGGCGACACCGTAGATGCCTTCGTAGACGCGCTCCTCGACGTAGCCGAGATGCGGGGTGCAGAGAACGTTCTTCATCTTGAGCAGCGGGTGGTTGGCGTCGGTCATCGGCTCGCTGTCGTAGACGTCGATCGCGGCGTAACCGGGGCGGCCTTTCGCGAGCGCCTCTTCGAGCGCGCCTTGCGCGATGATCGGCGAGCGGCTGGTGTTCACGATCATCGCGGTCGGCTTCATGCGCGCGAGATCCTGCGCGGTGACGATGCCTCGGGTGTCCTTGTTGAGCGGCAGGTGCAGGGTGACGATGTCGGCGCTTTCGAAGAACGCTTCCCGGCTCGCAGCGACCTCAAAGCCGGCTTCGCGCGCCTTGGCGGTCGAGGCTTCACGGCCGAGCGCGACCACTTTCATGCCGAACGCGCGTCCGACACCTGCGACGATGCTGCCGATGCGGCCGAACGCGTAGACGCCGAGGGTCTTGTCCTTGAGCCCGATACCGACCGAGCCCTGCCACTTGCCGTCCTTGAGGCGCTGGACTTCCTCGGGGATGTTGCGCAGCCCCGCGAGGATGATCGCCCACGTGAGCTCGGCAGTGGGGTTCGGGCTGCTGCCGCCGCCCGCCGACACGACGATCCCTTTCTCCGCGGCCGCGGCGAGGTCGATGTGATACGCATTCTTGCCGGTCTGGCTGATCATCTTCAGCCTCGGCAGACGCTCGATCACGCTGCGCGGGAACGGCGAGCGCTGCTGCGTGAGCACGACGACTTCGGCGTCCTTCAGGCGCTCCGCCAGCTTCTGCGGATCTTTCTCGGTGTCGTTGTAGACGACCACGTCGTGGCCCTTCAGCCTGGGATACGCCTTGGTCTTGCTGAACGCGCCCTGATAGTCGTCGATCACTGCGATTTTCATGATTTTTCCTTTTGCAAATCGGGTTCGTTATCCGCGAGTAAAGCGTGTGCGACCGGTTGCGCACGCTTCGAAGCCGCTTTCGCCCTGCTGCTGAGAATACCGCCTGCGCCGAGAATTGCCGAGTTGGCGATGAACACCGGCACAACCCCGAAAGCGGTCCCCAGCGAACCGAACAGCAGCGGCACGACGATATGGGTGAAGTTGTTGATCATCAGGCGCAGCCCCAGCGCTTCGCCGGAGCGCCCCGGCGGCGCGCGATCATAGATAAGCATCAGGCTGACCGGTTGGCTGCATCCCATGCCGAGCCCCAGCACGAACGCCATTGCCGCAAGCAGCACCGGTGTCTCGAACAGGGGAAAAAGGACATACGCCGCGGCTCCCATGTAGAGCGAACCGATCAATACCGTATCGGGGGTGTAACGCTTCACGAGCCTCGGCATCACCAGCCGCACGAAGAACGCGGCGACCGCGAACGTGCCGAGGATGATGCCGATCATCGACGCGGACAGGCCGATGCTGCGCCCGTAAATCGGCATGTAGAACTGAAAGAGATCGGTGCCGGTCAGCACGATGCCGCTCGTGATGAGCGTCTGCCGCAGGGGCGCGTCCGACAGCAGATTGGCCGAGTGCGACGTTTCCGCGCCGGAAGGGGCCTTGTCGTTCGCCGGAGGAACACGCAGATAGGTCGTGACGAGGGCCGCGCCGAGCGTCACCGCGGCGAGCACGACATAGGACAGCGGGTATCCCAGGTGGTCGATGGAAAATCCGACGACCATTGGCCCCGCGAAGCTCCCGCCGGCCATGACGAGCCCGTAGTTACTGAAGTTTTTCGCGCGCGTGTCGGCGTTGCTCAGGTCGCCGATCAGGTTCTGGGCGCACACGTTGTAGAACACCCACGAAGCGCCCATCAAAGCCGCAGAGACGTACAGCGCGGTCAGGGTCGGGAACAGGTAGGGCACCAGCAGCCCCAAGCCCACGCCGACGGACCCGCCGACCATCGGGATGCGCACGCCGAGCCGGTCGGTCAGCCTGCCCGCATACAGGCCCAGCATCATCGGGAACACCGAGAACATCGCGGCCAGCGCCCCGATATAGAACTGCGGCACTCCCATGTCCACCGCGAACAGCGTGACGATCACGCGAGCGCCGCGATATGCCGTCATGTTGAGCAGCTCGACGGTGAGAACGACGTACATCGCCGCCACGCTACGCGCCGGGGCCGCGAGCGAGACGATCCTCGCTTGTCCGCACAGCGCCGTCCACGCCCGAGGCGGACGTGCGGAGTCCATATGATGCGCGACAGGAAAAATCGAAGGGCCGGCGCAGATGGCGCGCGGTG
>JAQGNC010000677.1 GCA_028292065.1 Betaproteobacteria bacterium | reverse complement strand
GTGTCGATGTCCTTGTCGCTCGGGTTCTTGTTCTTGGCGAGCAGGGCGGAGGCGGCCATGATCTGGCCGGACTGGCAGTAGCCGCACTGCGGCACGTCGTGCTCGAGCCAGGCTTTCTGGATCGGGTGCGAGCTGTTCTGGGAAAGGCCTTCGATCGTCACGATGCGGTCTTCGGCTTTCACGCTGCCGACCGGCGTGATGCACGAGCGGCGAACTTCGCCGTTGATGTGCACCGAGCACGCGCCGCACTGGGCGACGCCGCAGCCGTATTTGGTGCCGGTGAGCCCGACCTGCTCGCGGATCACCCACAAAAGCGGCGTGCCGTCCTCGACCTGGACGTCGTGCACCTTGCCGTTGATATTGAGTCGTGCCATGATTTTCTCCTCCTCCGATGCTGTAACCGTACGAGTTATACGGTCCAGCAAAGCATTCTATCTCCGTTCAGCGGCCCGAATACGCCGCAAAGGCGAGCGCGTCGAGCGCGCGACCTCGCTGAACCGGCTCGAGCGCATTGACGTTCGCCCTCGCGCCTTGCTACTCTTGAATCACGCGGGGGCAGCAGCCTCCCCGCTTCAAGACGCATCCCGCGTCCAAGGCTTGCTCTGACGGCGTTCGTCTACAAGGAGCGGCCTTGATGTCCGAATCTGCAGCACCCGCTGTTTCCATCCCCCGCGCGACAGCACCCTCGGTTTCTTTCACTGAAGCGTTCTGGTTCTGGCTGAAGCTCGGATTCATCAGCTTCGGCGGCCCGGCCGGACAGATTTCGGTCATGCACCAGGAGCTCGTCGAGCGCCGCCGCTGGATTTCGGAGCGGCGTTTCCTGCACGCGCTCAACTACTGCATGCTCCTGCCCGGGCCGGAGGCCCAGCAGCTCGCAACTTACATCGGCTGGCTCATGCACCGCACGTGGGGCGGCATCGTCGCCGGCGCGCTCTTCGTGCTGCCGTCGCTGTTCATCCTGATCGCGCTGTCGTGGATCTATATGGCGTACGGCAACGTGCCGTCGGTGGCCGGCATCCTTTACGGCATCAAGCCCGCGGTGACCGCGGTGGTGGTGTTCGCGGCGTACCGGATCGGTTCGCGGGCGCTGAAGAACTGGGTGCTGTGGACGATTGCCGCGGCCGCGTTCGTCGGCATCTTCGCGCTGCGGCTCCCGTTTCCGCTCATCGTCATCGGGGCAGGGGTGATCGGGATCATCGGCGGCCGGGTTGCACCGCAGAAGTTCCAGACCGGCGGCGGTCACGGTTCGGGAGATAAAAGCTTCGGACCCGCGGTGATCGACGACGACACGCCGACACCGCAACATGCGTTGTTCTCGTGGGCGAGCCTGATCAAGGTCCTCGCGGCAGCGCTCGTGTTGTGGGGCGCCGCCATGGGTGTGCTGGTCGCGCTCTACGGCTGGGAGAACACCCTCACGCAGATGGGCTGGTTCTTCACCAAAGCTGCGCTGCTCACGTTCGGCGGCGCGTATGCGGTGCTTCCCTACGTCTACCAGGCCGCGGTCGAAGACTATCAATGGGTGAGCGCCACCCACATGATCGACGGTCTCGCGCTGGGCGAGACGACGCCGGGGCCGCTCATCATGGTGGTCGCTTTCGTCGGCTTCGTCGGCGCGTGGTTGAAGGAAGTGTTCGGACCGGACGCGGTCTTCATGGCCGGGGTGGCCGGCGCGACCGTCGCCACCTATTTCACTTTCCTGCCGAGCTTCATCTTCATCCTGATCGGCGGGCCGCTGGTCGAAACGACTCACGGACAGATCAAGTTCACTGCGCCGCTGACCGCCATTACCGCTGCGGTGGTTGGCGTCATTCTCAATCTCGCGGTGTTTTTCGCGTATCACGTCCTGTGGCCGAAAGGATTCGGCGCCGCGTTCGAGTGGCCGCTCGCGGTCGTAGGCGTCGCCGCGTTCATCGCATTGTGGCGATACAAGATCGGCATCATCCCGGTGATACTCGCGTGCGGCCTGGCGGGTCTCGCGTGGACCTTCGTTGCGCCCATGATCATGCCCTGAGGAGACTCGGATGAAGAAGCTGCCGCGCATACTGGCGATCGTCTTCGTAACAGCTGTCGGAATGGGGAATGCCATGGGCGAAACGGTTAATTTCGATGCGTTCAGTCCGGGTGCGCTGCCGACCGAATGGGCGTGCGGCGTGACCGGCTCGGGCAGCTCGCGCTGGACGGTCGAGCCCGCCGCGGATGCGCCGAGCAAGCCCAACGTGGTCAAGCAGTCCGGCGTCGGGGATTTTCCGTGGTGCGCACTGAAGGGCGCGTCGCTGGCCGACGGCTACGTCGAAGTCAAATTCAAGGCGCTGTCCGGACGCAGCGACCAGGCGGGCGGCGTGATGTGGCGCTGGAAGGACGGCAACAACTATTACGTCGCGCGCGCCAACGCCCTCGAGAACAACGTCTCGCTGTACTACACGACGAACGGGCGGCGCAACACGATCAAGTACGTCGACGCGCCGGTACCTCGAAACCAATGGCACACGCTGCGTGTGGAGTTCGCGGGCACGTCGATGAAGGTGTCCCTCAACGGCAAGACCTACATCGACGTACAGGACAAGCGGATCGCGGGAGCCGGCGCGGTGGGCCTGTGGACCAAGGCCGACAGCGTTACCGCGTTCGATGATTTCGCCTACGGCGCCGCTGCACAGCCGAAGTGAGCGGCATCCCTACCACCGCGGGTCAGACCCCAACCGTTCAATGGGGTCTGACCCCGGATTTTTGGGGTCAGACCCCGGTTTGATCCAGGACCACCCCTTCATCGAGGATACGATCATGCGTGCTTTTCGTGCCGCTGCAATCTGCGCTGTGGGATTGACGATCGCCGCCACCGTCGGCGCACAGGAAATCGACTGGAAGAAGGTCGACGGGGTGCTCGGGAGAAGCGCTGCGGTGACCGGCGAGGTTCATCGCTACGGCTTCGCCCGGTCGGACCTGCAGGTGACTCTCGATGGCGTCACGATCAGGCCTGCCTTCGCGCTGGGGGGCTGGGCGGCATTTACTCCGATGGGCGGTGGAGCCATGGTGATGGGGGATCTCGTGCTGCTCGAGACCGAGATCAATCCGGTCATGGTGAAGCTGATGGATGGCGGCATCGAAATCACCGCTGTCCACAACCACCTGCTTCGCGCCAACCCGGCGACGTTCTACATGCACATCGGCGGCCACGGCGACCCGGTGAAAATGGCGGAGGTTCTTCGATCCGCCCTGGCACAAAGCAAGACGCCTCTCAGCGCTCCCGCAGCGCCGGCGACGCCGCCGGCGGTCGACCTCGACACCGCGCAGCTCGACAAGATCATGGGCGCGAAGGGGCAGGCGAACGGCGGTGTCTATCAGTTCAGCGTGCCCCGGCGCGAGCCCGTCATCGAAAGCGGCATGACGGTTCCGAGCGCGATGGGCTCGGCACACGCGATCAACTTCCAGCCGACCGGCGGCGGCAATGCGGCGATCACGGGCGACTTCGTGGCCACGGCTGACGAAGTGAATCCGCTGATTCGCGCACTGCGCTCGAACGGCATCGAGGTCACCGCGATCCACAGTCACATGCTGACGGAGCAACCACGGCTCATTTTCATGCACTTCTGGGCCAATGACGACGCACTGAAGCTCGCCAGAGCGGTGCGCGGTGCCCTCGAGAAAACGGCCATCGCGAAGAACTAGTACGGTGACACGTTAATTACGAAACACTTCCATAATATCCCGCTCCGGGACCTTCCGATCGAGCGCAGCCAAGATATGGGCTCGGTTGAACTCCCGAGCCAGTCAAGCCGGGTGCGTCCGCCAAGTGTGACTATGAATATGTGCGCAATGGAACCTGCAATGTCTTCGTGGCGGTGGAGCCCACGGGCGAGCGCCGCGTGATCGAGATCACTGAGCGGCGGACCAAGCCCGAATTCGTCGCTTTTGTGCGCCGACTGGTCGAACGCACCTATGCCTCCGCGCATAAGGTCCACTTGGTGCTGGACAATCTCAACATCCACTTCCCTTCCAGCTTTGAAGAGGTGCTTGGACGCTCGCGGCGTGTGCGCTGTTGCCCGAGTCGAGTTCCACCATACGCCCAAGCACGCCAGTTGGCTCAATATGGCTGAGATCGAAATGGATCCAAATCCGGAATCGAGCAAGCTGATGTTTCGTCGGTGACGAATAGATCAGTGCAATACGTTCGACGCCCGCCTTCGCGCGGGCGTTTCTGTTTGTGCGCCCGGCAGGGCGCACTCACTTGGAGGTCGAAGTGCTCTACAGACCCGGCATGGGGAAGTGTTAGCCGAACGGCAAGGGGGTCGCGGGCGACTGCGAATCGGGAGGAAGCCGAAGGCAAAGCGCTGGCCTGACGAACAGAAGCGGATAGGAGGCAGGGCAGCGGGGTGAGCAGGCGAATATCCGCGAAGCCCGATACGTGCACGGAACGCTGCGTTGTATATCCGATAGGCATAAGCGTGAAGGTGAGTGCGCAATACCCCGGGGAGATCTGATGCTCTGCCTTGGAGCTAGCGACGTCGAGAGGCGTTGGCGATGGGGCGTCAGAAGTCAGCAGAGGCCATCAATCTTCGAGCGGCGCGGTAACGAGCATAGGCAAGGGGAGAGTCGTGATGTCCGTAATACGCAGGCTGTCGATGTGCATTGCGCTGGTTGCGCTGGCGGGCGTGGTCCAGGCGGCGTCGCTCACCCGCACTTCCAAATTCGATTACTTCCCGGTAACCGGAATCCTCAGCAAGGAGGCGATCGAGCCGGGGAGCTCGAACCTGTGCGTGGTCACCACCCATGACTACGACGTCTTCGGCAACAAGACCTACAGCGCGACGCGCAACTGCGATGGATCGGCGGGCGAGGCGCTCGCCCCGACCGGGGACTCCGTGATCGCGCCGCGCGATGCGACCACCGGGTTCGATGCGCAGGGACGCTTTGCGACATCAGCCACCAATTCACTGGGCCACACTGAAACACGGGTCTACGACACGCGCTTCGGCACAGCGACCAGTCTGACCGGGCCCAACAACCTCACCACCACCTGGACCTTCGACACCTTCGGGCGCAAGACGCTCGAGACGCGCTCCGACGGCAACAAGACCCAGTTCGACTATCTCTACTGCGGCGGCACCAGCGGCGGCACCGCGGTGTGCCCGGCCGGCGGTAAGTATGTGGTGGTCACCACGCCGAAAAACTCGGCCGGTACCGCCAACGGATCGGTAAGCAAGAGCTACTACGACATGCTAAGCCGCGAGATTCGTTCGGAGACCGAGGGGTTCAACGGCACGCTGGTGTTCAAGGACACGCAGTACGACAGCCTGGGGCGGGTGCTGCAGACCTCCACGCCGTACTTCAATGGCGGGACCCCGGTGTGGATCACGTACACCTATGACGATCTGAACCGTGTCCTGACCGAGACCCAGCCCGCGGCGACCAGCGGCGGAGTGGCCAAGGTCATCAAGACCGCCAACACCTACAACGGCCTGACCACGACGGTCACGGTGAACAACAACGGCACCACGGCCGACATGCCCGAGGTGGTCAACCAGACCAAGACCACCACCAGGAACAGTCAGGGCCAGACCGTCAGGGTCGCCGACACGCAGGGCAACACGGTCGAATACACGTACGACCCGTTCAGCAACCCGCTCACCACCAAGGCCGGGGCGATAGCCGGCGCGGGCGGCATCGTCACGACCATGACCTACGACCTGCGCGGCCGCAAGCTCACCATGGCCGACCCGGACATGGGGAGCTGGACCTACGTCTACGATGTCGTGGGGCAGCTCAAAGGCCAGACCACGGCGAAGGCCCAGGTCAGCACCATGGTCTACGACGAGCTGGGGCGCATGACCACGCGCACCGAACCAGATCTCATCAGCAACTTCACCTACGACTGGTGCCCGATGAGCGTGGGCAAGCCGTGCGAAGCTTACGCCGACAACGGCTTCTACCGCGCGCTCAGTTACGACACCCAGGGCCGCGTCTCGCAAATCTACAGCGAGATCGATTCGCCCACCGCGCCGTACCTCATCGACTACGCCTACGACGCCAACGGCCGGCTCGCGCAGACCACGTATCCGGAGAATAACGTCTTCCCGCCGGACGTGATCGTGAAGAACGTCTACAACGTGCGCGGCTACCTCACGCAGGTGATCAACGCCGCGGGCACGCTGGTCTACTGGGCGGCGGGCACGGTGTCGGCCACCGGCAAAGTGCTCACCGACACGCTGGGCAACGCCGCCACCACCACCCGCGGCTACGACGCGCTGGACCGCATGACGAGCAACGTGGTGACCAAGTCGGCGGTGAACCTGCAGAACCAGACCTACGCCTACGACACCATCGGCAACTTGACCCAGCGCATGGACGTGGTGCAGGCGAACCTCACCGAGAGCTTCGCCTACGATCGGCTCAACCGCCTGCTGCAGTCCAGCGGCACCGGGCTCACCACCCGCAGCTACGGCTACGACAAGTGGGGCGACATCACCAGCAAATCCGACGCGGGCACCTACAACTACCCGCTGGCCACGGCGGCGCACCCGCACAGCCCGAATTCGATCACCGGCACGGTCAACGGCTTCGTCAACCCGGGCTTCACCTACGACGCCAACGGCAACATCGCCACCGGCATGGGCCGCACCTATACCTACACCAGCTACAACATGCCGGCGACCATCAGCGGCGTGCGCCTGGCGGCGGGCACCAGCTACAGCTACACCTACACCTACAACACCGATCACCAGCGCACGCGGCTGGTCCACTCCACGCTGGGCACCTTCATCTACCTGCACCCGGACGGCGCCGGCAAGCTCCTCTACGAAAAGGAGGTCAAGCCCACGGGCGTGATCGAGCACAAGAACTACATCAACGCCGGCGGCATCCAGGTGGGGGTGCTCATCAACCGCAGCGACGGCTCGACCGAGATGCGCTACTTCCACCAGGACAATCTCGGCTCGAACACGCTCATCACCAACAGCACGGGTGGGGTGATGGAGCGCCTGGCCTACGAGGCTTACGGCAAGCGGCGCAACGCCAACGGCACGGCGGACCCGAACAACACCCTCTTCGGCATCAACACCGACCGCGGCTTCACCGGGCATGAGGAACTCGACGAGATCGCCCTCATCCACATGAACGGGCGCCTCTACGACCCGGTGCTGGCAAGGTTCATCACACCCGACCCTACCCTGCAGGCCCCGGACAACCTGCAGAGCTACAACCGCTACACCTATGGTTTCAACAATCCGCTGAGCGGATACGACCCGACTGGGTATAGCTTCTGGAAGAAGTGGTGGCGGCCCATTGCGGCGATCACTGCTGCCGTGCTGCTTCAACCCGAGTTATCCTATGCGTTCATCTCGTCTGCCGTTGCGTCGGCAGGTGCCGGCCTCACGCTCGAAGGCCTGAGCACGGTCGTCACCATCGGCAACGCCCTGGGCAGTGTGACGGCGGGCTTTGCCGGAGGTCTCATCAACGGCGGCGGCGACTTCAAAGCCGGGTTGCAAGGCGCGCTAACAGCGGGTCTGTTCTTCGGTGTGGGAGAATTGGGGCTCGGCGCCGGAAGTGCAGCAAACGTCGCCGCTCACGCGGCTGTGGGCTGTGCCTCGAGCGCGGCCAGCGGCGGTAGATGCGGCAGTGGGGCGATGGGTGCTGGGTTCGGCGAGTTTGCCGGAC
>JAQGNC010000596.1 GCA_028292065.1 Betaproteobacteria bacterium | reverse complement strand
GTGTCGATGTCCTTGTCGCTCGGGTTCTTGTTCTTGGCGAGCAGGGCGGAGGCGGCCATGATCTGGCCGGACTGGCAGTAGCCGCACTGCGGCACGTCGTGCTCGAGCCAGGCTTTCTGGATCGGGTTCGAGCTGTTCTGGGAAAGACCTTCGATCGTCACGATGCGGTCTTCGGCTTTGACCGTGTTGACCGGCGTCACGCACGAGCGGCGAACTTCGCCGTTGATGTGCACCGAGCACGCGCCGCACTGGGCGACGCCGCAGCCGTACTTGGTTCCGGTGAGCCCGACCTGCTCGCGGATCACCCACAAAAGCGGCGTGCCGTCCTCGACCTGGACGTCGTGCACCTTGCCGTTGATATTGAGCCTTGCCATGGTTTTCTCCTGCGTGGACGGTTACGTGGGACCGTTGGATTTATGGGCGGGGGGAAGGCATTCTAACTCTCTTCGCCGGCACAAATGAACAGGGGGAACCGGTGCGGTTCCCCCTGATTGTTGCTGACGTCGAGATCGGTTGCGAGCGCCTCGATTGCTTCGGAGCGCCTCAGGTCCGGTTCCGAGCGCCTCGGGATTGCTTCGTCACCGCGTTCCTCGCAATGACAACCGTGGGGATCATCCCAGGGTCGTCACCGTGTTCCTCGCAATGACAACCGTGGGGATCATCCCACGGTTGTCACGTCGTTCCTTCAATGACAATCCGCAGGAACCTCGCGGTTGTCATCGCGAGGCGCCGCGGCAGCGCGACGTGGCGATCTCGTGGCGCACGCGCCGCCCTGCTTACACGAGCTTCTGGTTCTTTATCGGCAGGTTCCTCACAGGCTTCCCCGTCGCCGCGAAGATCGCGTTCATCACCGCCGGCGCGATGACGCAGATCGTCGGTTCCCCCACGCCGCCCCAGAAATCATGGGTCGGCGCCAGCACGCTTTCGACTTTCGGCATGTCGGCGAGCTTCAACACCGGGTAATTGTGGAAGTTGGTCTCGACCACGCGGCCTTTGTCGATCGTGATCTCGTTGTAGAGCAGGGCGCTCAGGCCCATCGCAACCGCGCCGTCGGTCTGGGCGGCGATCTGGTCGGGATTGACGACGTTTCCGCAGTCGGTCGCAACGACGAGGCGATGGATCTTGAGCTCGCTTTTCGGGCTGACCGACACTTCGGCGACCGCGGCCGAGTAGCTCGCGTAGCCCATGAACACCGCGACACCCCGATGCACGCCGGCAGGCAGCGGCTTGCCCCATCCCGCAGCGTTGGCCGCGGCGTTCAGCACCCCGAGGTGTTTCGGATGGTTCTTCATCAGGGTGCGGCGGAATTCCACCGGGTCCTTGCCCGCCGCTTTCGCGAGCTCGTCCATGAAGCACTCGAGATAGACGCCGTTCTGGTTGGTGTTGACCCCGCGCCACGGACCGACCGGCACGTGGGAATTGCGCATCGCGTATTCGATCTGCAGGTTCGGCACGGTGTAGCCGAACTGCGCGTCCCCGGGCTCTTTCCACAGACCCTGGAGCTGGCGCACGTCCTTGCCGTCCTTGATCGCAGCCGGGTTGGAGAACGCGTTGATCGACTGGCCCGACACGCGGATGTGCAGCGCCTGCAGGTTGCCCTGCGCGTCGACCGCGCCGGACAGGCGCGCCTGCGAGATCGGACGGTAGAAGCCGTGCATCTGGTCTTCTTCGCGGCTCCAGATCATCTTCACGTGAACGCCGGGGAACTGCTTGGCGATGTTAACTGCCTTGTGCACGTAGTCCGGAATGGTCACGCGCCGGCCGAAGCCGCCGCCCGGATCCATCTTGTAGACCTCGCACTTGTCGAGCGGCAGGCCCGCGGTCTCGGAAAGCGCGGCGAGCGCTTGGTCGCCGTTCTGCGTCGGCACCCACGCTTCTGCGCGCTCGGCGGTGATCTTCGCCGTGCACGTCATCGGTTCCATCGTCGCGTGCGACAGGAAAGGCGTGGTGTACACCGCCTCGACTTTCTTCGGCGCGCCTGCGATCACCTTGATCGCGTCGCCGATGCTGGTGTCGGCGAACGCATCGTTCGAGGTGAGGCCGCTCTCGAGGTTTTTCGCGATCGTGGCGCTGGACACGTTCGCATCGGGACCTTCATCCCACTGAATCGGCAGCGCGTCGAGCGCGGTCTTCGCGCGCCACCAGGTGTCGGCGACAACCGCGACTGTGGAATCGTCCACTTTCACCACGCGCTTGACCCCGGGCATCTTCGCGACTTTCGATTCGTCGAAGCTCACGAGCTTGCCGCCGAAGACTTCGCACGACTTGACCGCGGCGTTGAGCATGCCCGGAAACTTCAGATCGACCGCGTAAATCTTCGAGCCGTTGAGCTTCGGCGCGGTGTCGAGGCGCTTCATCGGCTTGCCTGCGACTTTCCACTGCGTGTAAGGCTTGAGCTTGATCGTCTTCGGATCGGGCGGCGTCACTTTCGCAGCGGCCGGCGCGACTTTGCCGTAGGTCGTCGTGCGATTCGACGCCGCGTGACGGATCACGCCTTCGGACACGGTGAGCTCGCCCACCGGCACTTTCCATTCCTCCGCAGCCGCCTGCAGCAGCATCATGCGCGCGGCGGCGCCGCCCGCCCGCGTGTAGGTCTCCGAGCCGCGGATCCCCCGGCTGCCGCCCGTCGCCATGTCGCCCCAGACGCGTTTGCGCGCGAGGTTCTGCCCGGGCGTGACCATTTCGGTCGTGACTTTTTTCCAGTCGCACTCGAGCTCCTCGGTGACGAGCTGCGCGATGCCGGTGAGCGTGCCCTGGCCCATCTCGGTGCGCGCGATGCGGATGACGACGGTCTCGTCGGGCTTGATCACGACCCATGCGTTGACTTCGGGCGTCGCGGCGAGCGGAGCCTGCGCCTGCGCGAGGTCGGCGCCGAACGGAAGATTGAAGCCGAGCGCGAGGCCGCCGCTCGCGGCTGCGGCGGTGACCATGAACTTGCGGCGGGAGAGATTCGGTTGTTTCACAGCGGTTTTCATGTGGATGTTCCTCGCGATCACGCTTTGGCTTTCGCGGCGGTGTGGATCGCCGCGCGTATGCGCTGGTAGGTTCCGCAGCGGCAGATGTTGGTCATCGCGGTGTCGATGTCCTTGTCGCTCGGGTTCTTGTTCTTGGCGAGCAGGGCGGAGGCGGCCATGA
>JAQGNC010000593.1 GCA_028292065.1 Betaproteobacteria bacterium | reverse complement strand
GGACGACATCGTGTGCGTCTCGGTCAACGATACGTTCGTGATGAACCAGTGGAAGCGCGACCAGGAAGCCGAAAACATCAGCGTCATTCCCGACGGCAACGGCGAATTCACCCAGGGCATGGGCATGCTGGTCGACAAGTCGGATCTCGGTTTCGGCAAGCGCTCGTGGCGCTATTCCATGCTCGTCAGGGACGGCGTGGTGGAGAAGATGTTCATCGAGCCCGAGAAGGAAGGCGACCCGTTCGAAGTCTCGGACGCCGACACGATGCTCAAGCACCTCGATCCCGCGGCGAAGCCGCCGGAGCCGGTGGTGATATTCGCCAAGCCCGGCTGCCCGCACTGCGCGCGGGCGAAGTCGCTGCTGGAATCGAACGGGTACGCATACGACGAGATCACGCTCGGCGGCAACGTCACCTCGAAGACCCTGCGCGGCGTCTCCGGCGCCGGCACGTGGCCGCAGGTGTTCATCGGCGGCAAGCTGATCGGCAACGCCGACGACGTGCAGAGCTATCTGGCCGCGGCGAAGAAGGGATCGTGATGAAGGTTCTGAATGTCGACGTGGCGGTCATCGGTGCGGGCACGGCGGGGCTCGCCGCGTATCGCGCAGCGAAGACTGCGGGCGCGAAGGTCGCGCTGATCGAAGGCGGCGAGTACGGCACGACGTGTGCGCGGGTGGGCTGCATGCCGAGCAAGCTCCTGATCGCGGCGGCGGAAGCCGTTCACGCGGCACAGCTCGCGCCGGGTTTCGGCATTCATATCGAAGGAAAAATCCGCGTCGACGGGCGCGAAGTCATGGCGCGGCTGCGCAGCGAACGCGACCGGTTCGTCGGTTTCGTGGTGCGCGACGTCGAGCGCATCCCGGATACCGATCGCATCCGCGGCCACGCCCGTTTCGAGAACGACCGCACCCTCATCGTCGACGATGCCTTGCGCATCACTGCGACTAGTGTCGTGATCGCGACCGGCTCGCGGGTGACTTACCCCGACGCGTTCAAGAAGCTCGGAGACCGCCTGGTCATCAACGACGACGTGTTCGACTGGACCGATCTTCCCGAGTCGGTTGCGGTGATCGGCCCCGGCGTGATCGGGCTCGAGCTCGGCCAGGCGCTGCACAGGCTCGGCGTGCGCGTCGCGATCCTCGGCCGCGGCGGCAGGGTGGGCCCGATCGCCGACCCGGAGATTCGCGCCTATGCGATCCAGGCGCTGAGCAGCGAGCTCGTGCTCGAGCCCGACGCGCATTTCGTCAGCATGGACCGCGAAGGCGACCGGGTGGCTATCCGCCGCAAGGACGCCGACGGTGTCGAGCGCACCGAGCACTTCGATTACGTGCTCGCAACGACCGGCCGCTCGCCGAACGTCGACCGCATCGGTCTGGAGAACACCACGGTCGACCGCGATGCGTCGGGTGTGCCGGTGTTCGACGCGACCACCGGGCAGACCGTGAACGCAGCCGGCGCGAGCTCGATCTTCGTCGCGGGCGATGCGAGCAACTTCATCCCGCTCCTGCACGAAGCGGCCGATGAAGGCCGGATCGCAGGTGAAAACGCGGTGCGAGTCGCCGCCGGCAAACCGGTGGCCCGCGGCATACGCCGTGCGCCGCTCGGGGTGGTTTTCACCGACCCGCAGATCGCGATCGTGGGCGGCGGGTGGCAGGCGCTCGAGCAGGGGCGCTTCGTGACCGGGCAGGTCAGCTTCGAAGACCAGGGGCGCTCGCGCGTGATCCTGAAGAACAAGGGCCTGCTCAACGTCTACGGCGACATCGCGACCGGGCGTCTGCTCGGCGCCGAGATGATCGGCCCCGCGGCCGAGCATCTGGGGCATCTGCTCGCGTGGGCGCTGCAGAACCAGATGACGATCCAGGAGATGCTCGAGATGCCTTTCTACCATCCGGTCATCGAGGAAGGGCTGCGCACCGCCTTGCGCGATCTCGACGCCAAGCTGCGCTCGGCACAGGCGCACGCGACGAAAGCGGCCTGAAACGCGGATCAACCGGAGCGGGCGCGGCGCCGGTTGTCCTCGACCAGTTGTCTCAGGTGCTCGACGAATTCCGGCGTGGCCTGGCCGCCGCGCAAAGTGGTCCAGTGCGCGGCGCGAAAGCGCTCAGGCACGCGCGCGGTGGAAGACCTGGCATCGTCGATGATGACCGGTAGCAGGAACGGGACGTCGTCGGCGAAATACAGCGCGCGGTCGGCCGCCATCGCCCACTCCCTGCGGAAATAGCCTTCCTGGCGCGCGTCGGTCTCGCGCGAGATCAGCGCGATAAAGAAAGAGCACGTCTTGATGTTGCGGCGGATCTTGAGATCCCACGCATCGCCCGCCTGCAGCTTTCCCAGGTCGAGCCACACTTCGAGACCCGCCGCGCGCAGCGCCTCGACGAGCTGCTTCGCGGCGTCCAGGTTGTCGCGCGCATAGCTGACAAAAAAGGCGGGGGGCGAACCCTCCTGCGGCGCGGCGGGCGCGGGCGCCGACCGCGTGGGCTCGGCGTGTGCGGCCTGGGGCCGGGTCTCGGGCACCGGCGCAGG
>JAQGNC010000564.1 GCA_028292065.1 Betaproteobacteria bacterium | reverse complement strand
GCGACGACTCTCAGGCGCGTGCGGTCGAAGCCGATGCCCGCCATCGACAGCACCGCGGCGATGTTCACGTTCGCGGGAAACAACGGCACGCCCGCGCGCGCGGGGCCTTCGTAGAGCGTGCGGGGCCCGGTCATGCCGTCGAGCGCGATGCCGAGGGTCTCGACATAGGCGATGTTTTTCCATGCCTGCGGCGGCTTGGCAACGGTGATCCTCACGTCGTCCACGCCGGCGATGCACGCGGCTTTGAGCGCGTCGAGACCGCCGATCCCGCCTGAGGGGACGTACAGCAGCGCACCGGTGCGTTGCGCGGCGGCTTCGACGATTCCGCGCAGCGCGTCATCGTGCAGCGCGCCGCCCGACAGCACGATGACGGCAACGCCGCTGCCGAGCAGCGGCTCGGCATACTCGCGCACCGCCTCGTGCGACGCCGCTTCGACGACGACGTCGGGACGCTGCGCCAGCACCGCATCGAGACCGCTCACGAACGCCACGCCGTATTCGTCGGCGAGCGCCTTGCCGCGCGAGCCGGCGCTGCGGCCGGCGATGGCGACGACTTCGACGCCTGCACCGAGATCGCCGCGCCGGATGTGGTCGAGAAAAAGACGGGCGATGCTGCCGCCGCCGATGATGACTACTCGCATGGGTGACCTGACTGGATTAAAGCAGGAAGGGAGAGACGCAAACCGTAAAGCAGAAAAGGAAGGACGCGAAGGAAGCTGCAAGGACGCGACGTCGATGGATTGAACGCAGGAACCTCCTTCGCGCCGCCCTTCACATCCTTAGTTTTTCCTTTGCGTCCTTTGTTTTTCCTTCGCGTCCTTTGCGTTAAATGCTTTTTTTGACGTTTACGACGTTTACGATTTACTGCCCGCCATCGGCGCCGCACACCCTTCGGTCGTCTGCTTCGGCGGCTCTATGAGACCCGCGAGCTGAACCCCGTTCTTGATCGCAGTCATCTCGGCAAGGATCGCGATCGCGATCTCCGGGGGGGTCTTGCTGCCGATCTTCAGGCCCACCGGGCCGTGCAGCCGATCGATCTCGTGCTGCGCCAGGTCGAAGTCGGCGAGCCGCTCGCGCCGCGCCTCGTTGTTCCTGCGCGAGCCGATGGCGCCGACGTAGAAAGCCGGCGATTTCAGCGCTTCGAGGAGCGCCATGTCGTCGAGTTTGGGGTCGTGGGTCAGCGTCACGATCGCGCTGTGCGCGTCGAGGTTCATCGCGATCACCACGTCGTCGGGCATCTCGCGAGTGAGCTCCACGCCGGGGACGTTCCAGGTGTCCGCGTATTCTTCGCGCGGATCGCATACGGTCACCTGGTAGTCGAGCCCCTGCGCCATCTGCGCGAGATACTGCGAAAGCTGCCCCGCGCCGATGATGAGGAGGCGCCAGTGCGGGCCGTGCACGCTGACCAGCGACTTGCCGTCGAAAACGAGCTGGTCGCTCCACTTGCCGGGCGCGATCCGCACCGCGCCGGTCTCCATGTCGAGCGTGCGCACGACGAGCTCGTGGCGCTCGACGCGCGTGAGCAGCTCGTCCAGCCCGCTGTGCGCGCCGAGCGGCTCGAGCACGAGCTCGAGCGTTCCGCCGCACGGCAGGCCGAAACGCCGCGCTTCTTCGGCGCTCACGCCGTAGCTCGTCAGCGCCGGCTTGTCGCGTGCGATCTCGCGCGCGCGCACGCGGGCGATCATGTCGTCCTCGACGCAACCACCCGACACCGAGCCGACCACCATCCCGTCCTCGCGGATCGCGGTGAGCGCGCCGATCGGCCGCGGCGCGGAGCCCCACGTGCGGATGACCGTCGCGAGGACGACGCTGTGGCCGCTCGCGAGCCAGTCACGCGCACTTTTCATCACTTGCAGATCGACACTGTCCAACGCTGTCTCCTTCGGGCACGTTCCGTGCACCGCACGCGAGTAACCATTATAGGCAAGGAGGACCCGATTGCGAACCGCACCGGTACCGCGCTAGGATGAAACCCACCCGCCCTTCAGCGGTGCAACTCGCGGCGCTTGGCAAGGTGCCGGAAAACGCATTGACAAGCACAGGCAGCAGCACACCTTCGGGTCTGATTTCCACGCTACGCTCATACGTAATGAACGCACCTTCGTTCCTCAAACGTCTCGTCGGCTCGGTCGTGCCGAGCGAGCGCCGCCGCTCGCACCGGCGCGCGCGCCAGGCGATGGATCTTTTTCAGGCGCTGCTCTCCGAGCGCGGCGAAGTCTCGGGTGCGCTCGTCGCGCGCGATGCGCTCGCCGCGTACAACAGCCTGCCCAAGCCTGCGCTGCCCTCTTTCTACGATGCGCTCGCCGCTGAGTTCTCGCCGAACCGCGAGGAGCTCGACGCCGCCTACAACGCCTACCACGCCGATCCTTCTCAGGAAAATCTGATCCGGCTCCAGCGCTGCGTCGAAGCGCCGCGCCAGGAGCTTTTCCGCAGGTTCAACACCACCCCCGGCGGCACCGCGGCGCTCGTCGCGATGCGCCGCGACATGGTCGCGGGCCTGAAGACGCACCCCGAGTGGAAAGGCATCGACGCGGACCTCGAGCATCTTTTCGGATCGTGGTTCAACCGCGGTTTTCTCACGCTCGAGCGCATCGACTGGTACACCCCGGCGGTCGTGCTGGAGAAGCTGATCGAGTACGAGGCGGTGCACGAGATCGCCGGGTGGGACGACCTGCGCCGCAGGCTCGCGGCGGACCGGCGCTGTTTCGCATTCTTCCACCCCGCGCTGCCGCACGAGCCGCTGATCTTCATCGAAGTCGCGTTCACCAAAGGCATGAGCGCGGCGATCGAGCCGCTGCTCGCGCCGGACGCGCCGCAGATCGACCCGCAGAGCGCCGACACGGCGATTTTTTACTCGATCACCAACTGCCAGACCGGCCTGCGCGGAATCTCTTTCGGCAACCTGCTGATCAAGCAGGTGGCCCAGCGCCTGGGACAGGAGTTTCCGAGGATCAAGACCTTTGCGACCCTCTCGCCGATCCCCGGCTTTCGCTCGTGGCTGCGCGGCATCGGAACGCAGCTCAAGGACCTTCCCGGCGGCGCGGCGCAGCTCGATGCGCTCGCACGCATCGAAAACCCCGACTGGCACAAGGACGAAGCGAACGCGGAGCGCGTGCGCAAGGTGCTGATCCCGTACGCCGCCTACTATCTCGCGCATGCCAAGCAGGACCGCGAAGCCGCCGATCCGGTCGCGCGTTTTCACCTCGGCAACGGCGCGCGGCTCGAGCGCCTGAACTGGCTCGCCGACACCTCCAAGCGCGGCATGCAGCAGTCCGCCGGGCTCATGGTGAATTACCTCTACCGGCTCGACGAAGTGGAAAGCAATCACGAGACGTACGTGCGCGAACAGAAAGTCTCGATGTCGCGGGACATCCGCCGCTTCGCGGCTGAGTGCGCGCTCGCGACGAGCGTCGACGTGACAGCAGGGGACTGACCGCGGACTGAAAGGGGACTGACCCCGGTTTTGCTCGGTTTTGCTTCATGGGGTCTGTCCCCGGTTTGAACCGAAGCAAAGCGCGTCACTCCGAAGCACACCGGGGTCAGACCCCAACCGACAACACCGGGGTCTGACCCCTCACGCGCAACAACCGGGGTCTGACCCTCACGCGTCAGCCTGCCCGCCCGCCATCGCCTGATCGAGTTGGCGGCGCACGTCGGCAACCCTCGGCCCCACCTTAGCCACTGCATCGATGATCGCCACATGGGTGACGCCGAGCTCGTTCGCCCAGCGGCGGATGTCGTCGTCGTTCTCGGCGTCTATGCGTTCGTCGCGTGTGTCTGCACCGGTTTGCTGTGCCATGCGCGCTCTCCTCGGGGTAGCCTTCGCCCGCTATACTCGGCAAGTCTTGTACCAGGAGCCCAATAAGTGGAAATGACAGGCCAGCAGGTCGTCCCGCTGCCGCAATCGCGCACGTGGGACGCGCTGAACGACACCGCAGTCCTCAAGTCTTGCATCCCGGGGTGCGAAACCCTCGAACAGGTGGCTGACAACCAGTACCAGCTCACCATGACGTCGCGCATCGGCCCGGTGAGCGCGCGTTTCAAAGGGCTGATGACGCTCGAGAACATGGACCCGCCGCGCGGCTACACGATGACTTTCGAAGGCCAGGGGGGCGTTGCGGGCTTTGCGAAAGGACAGGCGGCAGTGACGCTCGAGGAAAACGCCGAAGGCACCGTGCTCAGCTACTCGGTCAAGGCGATGATCGGCGGCAAGCTCGCACAGCTCGGGGCGCGCCTGATCGACGGGGTTGCACGCAAGCTCGCCGACGATTTCTTCAAGTGCTTCAACGCGCGCGTCTCGGCGCCTGAAAGCCAGAAACCGGGAGAGTGAAGACCATGCTGAAGATCTGGGGCCGCACCAATTCGAGCAACGTCCAGAAAGTGCTGTGGTGCTGCGGCGAGCTCGGCCTTCAGTACGAACGCGTCGACGCCGGCATGCAGTTCGGCGTGAACGACACCGCCGAATACAAGGCGATGAATCCGAACGCGCTGGTGCCGACGATAGACGACGCCGGCTTCGTCCTGTGGGAGTCGCACGCGATCGTGCGCTACCTCGCGCGCACGCACGGCGCCGGCTCGATCTGGCCCAAGGACGCGCGTGTCGCGGCAGACGCGGATCGCTGGATGGACTGGTACCACACCACGCTGTGGCCGAGCATGGGCCCGGTGTTCTGGAACCTGATCCGAACCACTCCCGAGAAGCGCAACATGGCGCTCGTCGAAGAGAACAGCAAGAAGATCGCGACGAGCTTCGGCATCGTCGACGCGCACCTCGCCGGCCGCGATTACATCGCGGGCAAGCGCTTCACCATGGGCGACATCCCGATGGGCATCGCCGCGTGGCGCTGGTTCGAGCTTCCGATCGAGCGCCCCGCGCTGCCGAACCTCGAGCGCTGGTACAAGCGCATGCGCGAGCGGCCGGCGTACGCCGAGCATTGCATGCTGACGCTTACGTGAGCTGCGGCGCAGGGATGAGGGATGAGGGATGAGGGATGAGGGATGAGGGCTAGCGCGCGGCGGACGGCGCGTGCGCCGGTCGAATGACGGAGCGCCGCGGGTACCGCTACTACGAGTTCGTGATGGCGGCGTTCGTCACGGTGCTGGTGTGCTCCAACCTGATCGGACCGGCGAAGATCGCTCAGCTCGAGCTTCCGCTCGTCGGCGCGGTCTCGTTCGGCGCGGGGGTTCTGTTCTTCCCGATCTCGTATGTCTTCGGGGACGTGCTCACCGAAGTCTACGGCTACGCGCGTGCGCGGCGCGTGATCTGGTGCGGCTTCGGCGCGCTCGCTTTCGCGTCGCTCATGGCGAGCGTGGTCGTCGCGCTGCCGCCGGCGCCCTTCTGGCAGCACCAGGCCGCTTACGAAGTCGCTTTCGGTTCGACGTGGCGTATCGTCGGCGCGTCGATGATCGCGTATTTCTGCGGCGAGTTCGTGAATTCTTTCGTGCTCGCGAAGATGAAGATCGCCATGCACGGCCGTCACCTGTGGGCGCGCACCATCGGCTCGACGATCTTCGGCGAAGCGGTCGACTCGGCGCTCTTCTATCCCCTCGCTTTCTACGGCAGCGGAATCATTCCGAACGACAAGCTGCCGCTCGTCATGCTCGCCCAGTTCATCACGAAAGTCGCGGTCGAAGTGATATTCACGCCCGTCACCTACCGAATCGTGCGCGCGTTGAAGAAAGCGGAGAACGAGGATTACTACGACACGAAGACCGAGTTCACGCCTTTCACGCTGAAGGCGTGAAAGGCTCATCCCTCATCCCTCATCCCTCATCCCTGAATCAGTCCCCCGCCGGCGTCAGCGTGAACACCAGGATGTCGTCCTTCGACGCCAGCGCGAGGGCGAGACGGCGTTCGGCATCGGGGGTGCGGCTTTTCATGACCATGCGGTACTCGACGTACCCCGACGCCCTGTCGAGCCGATAGCTGAATTCGGAAATCCTGAAGTGCTGGGCGGCGATGAAGTCGGTGTATTCGGATTCGGGAATCGCGCGCTCGACTGCGAAACGAACCGTGTGCCGAAGGTAGAGCCACGTCGGCATGCGCGCTTCGATCCAGCGGAACATCGAGAGCGTGCCGAGCGTGAGCGCGGTCACGAGCACGACCGGGAAATAAAAACCGACGCCGGCGAGTATGCCGATCGCCGCCGTGATCCAGATCGACGCGGCGGTCGTCAGTCCGCGCACCGTCGCACCTTCCTTGACGATGACGCCGGCACCCAGAAAGCCGATGCCGGTCATGATCCCCTGCGCCATGCGCGTGGGATCGACGCGAACCACTTCGGCGCTCGCGAGGAACCACGTCGACTGGAACACCGTCAGCAGCATCAGCACGGCCGACGCCATGCACACCAGCGTGTGCGTCCTGAAACCCGCCGGCCGCCCCTGGTAACTGCGCTCGTAGCCGATCAGCGCGCCCGCCACGAGCGCGACGAGCAGGTGGCTGGTGATGGTGATGTAGTCGGGGTTTATGCTCATCGCCAAAGGTGTATCACCTCTCAGCCTTTGACGCAAAGCACCTGCTTCAGCGTATGCACGACCTCGACGAGATCGCTCTGGTTCTCCATGACTTCCTCGATCGGTTTGTATGCGCCGGGGATCTCGTCGACGACGCTTTTGTCCTTGCGGCAGATGACGCCCGCGGTCTGCTCGACGACGTCGGCCGCGGTAAAGCGCTTCTGCGCGGCGGAGCGGCTCATGCGCCGTCCCGCGCCGTGCGCGCACGAATGGAAACTCTCTTCGGAGCCGCGGCCTCGCACGATGTAGGACTTGGCGCCCATGCTGCCGGGTATGATGCCGAGCTCGCCTTTGCGGGCGCTGATCGCGCCTTTGCGCGTGAGCCACACGTCCTTGCCGAAGTGACGCTCGCGCTGGACGTAATTGTGGTGGCAGTTCACCGCTTCCTGCGTGACTTCGAAAGGCGGCAGGTGGCGACGCAGCGCGTCGAGCACGACCCCCATCATCGCGTGACGGTTCGCGGCGGCGTAGCGCTGCGCCCAGTCGACCGCCGCGACGTAATCGTCGAAGTGCTCCGCGCCTTCGGTGAGATACGCGAGGTCGCGGTCGGGAAGATTGGCCACGCTGCGCTCCATGTCGCCGCGCGCAAGCTCGATGAAATAGCTGCCGATGGCGTTGCCGATCCCGCGGCTCCCCGAGTGCAGCATGACCCATACGCGGTCGGATTCGTCGAGGCAGACTTCGATGAAGTGGTTGCCGCCGCCGAGCGTTCCCATCTGCTGCGCCCAGTTCTGGGTGCGCTTGAAGCGCTTCGCGATCTGCGGATGCGAGTCGAGGATGCGTCTGACCTCGCCTCCGAAAGGTGCGACGGCGTGCTTCAACTCGCGTCCCGCCTTGTGCTGGTCGCGTCCCACCGGCACGTCGCGCGTGATCTGGTCGTACACGCGGCGCAGGCTTTTCTCGTCGAGTTGATCCGCCGATAGCGACGTGCGCGCGGCGATCATCCCGCATCCCAGATCGACGCCGACCGCCGCGGGAATGATGGCCCTGTCGGTCGCAATGACCGTCCCGACGGTGGCGCCGATACCCACGTGCACGTCGGGCATCGCTGCGACGTGATGGTGAATGATGGGCAGCTTCGACAAGTTGACGAGCTGCTGCCGCGCGCCGTCGTCGATGTCGTCGGTGAATATCTTCACCGGCACCGCGCCTTCTTCGATTGTTTCCTTGACCGGCATGATGACGAAACGGGCAGCTATCGTGCCCGCGCAAAGCGCGGCATCACGTCAAGATGGATTCTGGATCACTTCGCGCCGCGCGCGGTCCAGAATGACATGCGCGGCGTACGGTCCAGAATGACGTGCCCTGCCACTTCGCCTTCAATGCGGCGAAGCGAGCGCAGCGAGCCGAAGGGAGGGAGGTTCACGGAGGGAAACGTAGGTTCCCCTCTTTGTCGAAACAGGTCACCCCCAGCAGCCACCGCGTACGCGGTG
>JAQGNC010000557.1 GCA_028292065.1 Betaproteobacteria bacterium | reverse complement strand
TTGTCGCACACTCATGCGCCCGGTACCGCCGAGCGCGCGATGGCCCTCCGATGCCGCACTGCAGCGAGGGCGGCCGACAGGAATGTTATAATGCGCCGCAGCAACGCTTCCGGGGCCGGTTTTTTGCATTGCGGGAAGCGCCTCCCAATTCGATAAGGAACCCCAGCCATGAGCCAACGCGCAAGTGTGCCGCCGGGCATGCAAATCGTCGGTGAGACGCCCACTCATTTCGCCGAAATCCTCACGCTGCCCGCGCTCGAGTTTGCCGCCTCGCTCGCCCGAACCTTCGAATCGCGCAGACAGGAACTCCTCGCCCGGCGCGCGGAGCGCCAGGCCGGCTTCAATGCGGGGCAGATCCCCGACTTTCTGCCTGAGACTGCTTTGGTGCGCGAAGGCGACTGGAAAGTCGCTCCGGTGCCCCAGGATCTGCAGGACCGCCGAGTCGAAATCACCGGTCCGACCGACCGCAAGATGGTCATCAACGCCCTGAATTCCGGCGCGAACGTGTTCATGGCCGATTTCGAGGACTCCAACACCCCGACCTGGCAGAACATGCTCGAAGGCCAGATCAACCTGCGCGACGCAATCGCGCGGGAGATCGAGTTCACGAGTCCTGAAGGCAAGTCGTATCGTCTGAATGAGCGCACCGCGACACTGATCGTTCGGCCTCGCGGCTGGCACCTGGTCGAAAAGCACGTGCTCGTCGACGGCCAGCCGATCTCGGGCGCGATATTCGACTTCGCGCTCTACTTTTTCCACAACGCGAAAACGCTGCTCGCCTCAGGCAGCGGTCCGTACTTCTACCTGCCCAAGATGGAAAGCCATTTGGAAGCGCGCCTGTGGAACGACATTTTCGTCGCCGCGCAAGGCGCGCTCGGCCTCCCGACCGGCACGATCAAGGCCACCGCGCTGATCGAGACCGTGGTCGCGGCTTTCGAAATGGACGAGATCCTGTTCGAGCTCAAGGAGCACTCGGCCGGGCTCAACATCGGGCGCTGGGATTACATTTTCAGCTGCATCAAGAAATTCCGCTCGAACCGCAATTTCTGTCTCGCCGACCGCGCGCAGGTCACGATGACCGCGCCTTTCATGCGCGCGTACGCGCTCCTGCTGGTCAAGACGTGCCACCGCCGCGGCGCGCACGCGATGGGCGGCATGGCCGCGCAAATCCCGATCAAGGGCGACGAGGCCGCAAACGCCGCCGCGATCGAAAAAGTGCGCGCCGACAAGCTGCGCGAAGCGACCGACGGCTGCGACGGCACGTGGGTCGCGCACCCCGGTCTCGTCGACGTGGCCAAAGCGGTGTTCGACGAGCACATGCCGGGGCCGAACCAGGTGAGCAAGCAGCGCGACGACGTGAACGTCAGCGCGCAAGACCTGCTGAATTTCCAGCCGACGAGCCCGATCACCGAAGCGGGGCTGCGCAACAACATCAGCGTGGGGATCCAGTACATCGGCGCGTGGCTCGCCGGCAATGGCTGCGTCCCGGTCTATCACCTCATGGAAGACGCAGCCACCGCAGAGATCTCGCGCTCGCAGATCTGGCAGTGGATGCGCAGTCCGAAAGGGGTGCTGGACGACGGCCGCAAAGTCACTCGCGACCTTTTCCGCCAGCTCCTGCCGCAGGAGCTCGCCAAAGTCCGCGCGCTGATCGGCGACGTCTCGTGGCAGGCCGGTGAGTACGAGGAAGCCGCGCGCCTGTTCGACGCGATCAGCACCAACGACGATTACGTCGAATTCCTGACGCTTCCCGGCTACGACTGGCTCACCCGCGATTTACAGCCCAGGGCCCGTGCTGCATGATGGCGTCCCCCCTGAAGCTCGAAGCCCTCGCGCGAGCGGGGGCTTTTTCTTTGTGGACACCATGAGCACCATCATTCTTCTCAACAAGCCTTACGGCGTGCTGTGCCAGTTCAGCCCGGAAGCCGGGCGGCGCACGCTCAAGGATTTCGTGTCCGAGCCCGACGTCTATCCCGCGGGCCGGCTCGACGCAGACAGCGAAGGTCTCGTCGTGCTCACCGCTGACGGCGCGCTCCAGGCGCGCATCGCCGACCCGCGCCACAAGCAGCCGAAGTCCTACTTCGTCCAGGTCGAAGGCGAACCCGCGGACGAGGCGCTGGAGCGTCTCCGCTCGGGGGTGACGCTGGACGACACGACGACCCGTCCCGCAAAGGTCGAGCAGGTCGAAGAACCGTCGTGGCTGTGGCCGCGCACGCCCCCGATACGCGAGCGGCGGCTCATCCCGACCGCGTGGCTGCGTATGGAGATCGCCGAAGGCAGGAACCGCCAGGTGCGGCGCATGACCGCCGCGGTCGGCCTGCCCACGCTGCGCCTCATCCGCTACAGCGTCGGAGAGTGGACGATAGACACGCTCGAGCCCGGCGCATGGAAGGAGCTCGAGGTCGCGACGCCCAGGCGCCGCAGTGCGCCGCCCGATGGTCCGAAAGGCGTCGCCCAACGACGTCAACCGTTTCGTGACCGCGGCGTTAAAGGCCGGGCAATCCCACACACCTCAAAAAGGAAGAAATGATGAAACAAGTGATCGCCGCCCTCGTCGCCGCCCTTTTCGCAGTCGCCAGCTTCAGCGCCGCCGCCCAGGCGCCGGCCCCTTCGACCGACACGCCGCCGGCCGTCGAGAAGAAAGCCAAGAAAGCGAAGAAGGCCAAGAAAGCCAAGAAAGCCAAGAAGACCGACGACGCAGCAGCAGCGCCTGCCGCAGCGCCCGCGACGAAGTAAGTCGCCGCCAGGCAATCAGAAAGCGGGCTTCGGCCCGCTTTTTGTTTTTGGGCGGGACGCCGCCCCATGACGGCGGCATATCTGCTCCTGCCGCGCCGCCTGATGTCGCGCCCCCGCCGGACCGTTTAAAATGGCGGCACGAGCCCTCACGGGCACCGCACGCCGTCCACCCGCCCCCACCCCGCTTCATGGCTGCAAAGAAAAAAATCGTCGTCGGCATGTCCGGCGGCGTCGACTCTTCGGTCGCCGCTCTCCTGCTCAAGCAGCAGGGGCACGAGGTCGTCGGCCTGTTCATGAAGAACTGGGAGGACGACGACTCCGACGAATACTGCAGCTCGCGCCAGGACCTGATCGACGCGGTCGCGGTCGCCGACCGCATCGGCATCGACATCGAGGCGGTGAACTTCTCGGCGCAGTACAAGGAGCGCGTGTTCAACGAGTTCCTGACCGAGTATTCCGCGGGCCGCACACCCAACCCCGACGTGCTGTGCAACGCCGAGATCAAATTCCGGGCTTTCCTCGACCACGCGATGTCGCTGGGCGCGGACTGCATCGCCACCGGCCATTACGCGCAGGTCCGTGAAGTCGACGGCCTGCACCAGTTGCTCAAAGCCGAGGACGGGTCCAAGGACCAGAGCTATTTCCTGTACCGGCTCAACCAGGCGCAGCTCGCCAGAACGCTCTTCCCGCTCGGCGGCCTGTACAAACGCGAAGTGCGCGAGATCGCACGCCGCGAGGGCCTCGCCAACCACGACAAGCGCGATTCGACCGGGATCTGCTTCATCGGCGAGCGGCCGTTTCGCGAGTTCCTGAACCGCTACCTGCCCGCAGACCCCGGCGACATCTACGCGCTCGACGGTCGCCTCGTCGGCCGCCACATGGGTCTCATGTTCTATACGCTGGGCCAGCGGCAGGGCCTGGGCATCGGCGGCCAGCGCGACGGCGACGGCGACGCGTGGTACGTCGCGGACAAGGACATGAAGCGCAACCGGCTCGTCGTCGTGCAGGGGCGCGAGAGCCGCGCGTTGTATTCACACAGCCTGACCGCGGTTCAGCTCAACTGGATCAGCGGCACGCCCGCGCACTCGAACTGGGTGTACGGCGGCAAGACTCGCTACCGCCAGAAGGACGCGCCGTGCGCCATCGTCGGCGAGACCGGGGAACGCTGCACGATCGACTTCGCGGAAGCGCAGTGGGCGGTAACGCCCGGGCAATCGGTCGTGCTCTACGAAAGCCGGGTATGCCTGGGCGGCGGCATCATCGAGGCGGCGCAGAAAGAGCATCCCGCGGGACCATCGCTCGATTGCCCTTCCGGCACGGTCGACCCGGCGAAGTAAGCCGCGTGGTCGCGGCGCTTCCCGCCGTTCACCTTCACCCGACCGGCGGAACGGTGTCCCTGAAAGAGGCGCGCTGGGCGAGCTTGTCGGCGAGCTTCGCCAGGTTGGGATAGGCTTTGCGCCAGCCCGAATCGGGCAGTCGCAGGTCGATGAAGCCGAGACAGCAGCCGACGGCCACGTCGGACAGGTTGAAAAAATCCCCGCAGCACCAGTTGCGATGCCCGAGGTCTTCGGACATCGCCTGCAGCGCGCGATCGACCTTGGCCTGCTGGCGCGCGGACCAGTCGGCGTACTGATATTCGGCGGGCCTGCGCTTTTCCAGCACGATCGCAACGACTGCGTCGGTGCATCCGTCGGCGAGCGCTTCCCAGCGGCGCACCTGGATGCGCTGGCGAGTGTCTTCGGGTACGAGCCTCGTCACCGGGCTCGCGTTGTCGAGATATTCCGCGATGACTCGCGAGTCGAATATCGTGGTGTCGTCGTCGAGGACGAGCACCGGAACCTTGCCGAGCGGGTTGTACGCCGGGACCGACGTATCGGGCTCGAAAGGCGCGTCGAGCACGAATTCGTAATCGATGCGCTTCTCTGCGAGCACGACCCGCGCCTTGCGCGTGTAAGGACTGGTCGGGGTTCCAATGAGCTTCATCGATGCGCTTGTTTCGGTCTTGCGAAGAGGGCGTCATTATAACATCGCGACCCGCGCCGTTTCCCCGCGTCATTGCGCGCTCGAGCCCCGGGTTTGCGCTCGCGGAATAGATCGTGTCGCCGGCTTGGGCTACACTACTTCGCTCCACTCGCTGTGCTCCCTTCATGTCAGAGCCGTGCAAAGCAGGCTGCTCGAATTCGCCTGCATACCGCGTTTTTTCCCTCCGCCCGCCGGGATGTTGAATCCGGCTGCCGCCGCGCGTCGCGCGATTCCCTCGGTCGACCGGCTGCTCAACGACAGCCGGGTCGCCGCGCTCGTCTCCGAATACGGCCGCCCGCTGGTTCTCGAGACGGTGCGCGCGTTTCTCGACGCGATGCGCGCCGAGTCCGCGCCGGCTTTCGACGACTCGCAATTCATCGAGTACTGCACACGCGAGCTCGCGAAGCTGACGCGCCTGTCGCTCAAACCGGTGATCAACCTCACCGGCACAGTCCTTCATACCAATCTCGGACGCGCCGTCATGCCGAAGTGCGCGGCCGAAGCGGTGATGCGGGTGATGACTCAACCCGCGAACGTCGAGTTCGACCTCGAAGGGGCGGCACGCGGCGAGCGCGACAGCCACATCGAGCGCTGGCTGACGCGGCTCACCGGCGCCGAGGCGGCCATCGTCGTGAACAACAACGCCGCCGCGGTCTATCTCGTGCTCAACACGCTCGGGATGAAGAAGGAAGTGCTGGTCTCGCGCGGTGAGCTGATCGAGATCGGCGGCGCGTTTCGTATCCCGGACATCATGTCGCGCTCCGGCTGCCGGCTGCGCGAAGTCGGCACTACGAACCGCACGCATCTCAAGGATTACGCCGAAGCGCTCGGCCCGCGCGCGGGCGCGATCATGAAAGTGCACACCAGCAACTACGTGATCCAGGGATTCACCGCGAGCGTGCCTGAAGCGGCGCTCGCGACGCTCGCACACGACAACGCGCTGCCTTTCATCGTCGATCTGGGCAGCGGCATGCTCGTGAACCTGGAAGACTACGGACTGCCGCACGAGCCCACGCCTCGCGAAGCGCTGGCGAACGGCGCCGATCTAGTGACCTTCAGCGGCGACAAGCTGCTCGGCGGCCCGCAAGCCGGTTTGATCGTCGGTCGCCGCGAGCTGATCGCGCGCATCCGCAAGAACCCGATGAAGCGCGCGCTGCGCGTGGACAAGATGACCCTCGCCGCGCTCGAAGCGGTGCTGCAGCTCTACTCGAACCCGACGCGGCTGAAAGACGAGCTGCCGACGCTGCGCGCCCTGACGCGCGCCCCCGCCGACATCGAATCGCAGGCGCAGCGCCTTCTTCCTGCGATCGCCGCGGCGCTCGGCGACAAAGCCACCGCGCGAGTCGTCGAATGCGCGAGCCAGATCGGCAGCGGTTCGCTGCCGGTCGATTCGCTGCCGAGCGCGGGAATCGCGATCGAAGGCAGCGGAAAAAACAAAAGCTCGGCTGCGCAGCGCTTCGCTGCCGCCTTTCGCGCGCTGCCGGTCCCGGTCATCGGGCGCGTCAGGGATGCGGCATTCATGATCGATTTACGCTGCCTCGACGACGAAGCCGCTTTCGTCGCGCAGCTCAACGAGTTGAAGCTGTGAGCCCCCAATGATCGTCGCCACCGCAGGACATATCGACCACGGCAAGACCCTCCTGGTCAAAACGCTGACCGGCGTCGACACCGACCGTCTGCCCGAGGAAAAAGCGCGAGGCATCTCGATCGATCTCGGCTTCGCGTACCTGCCGCTTCCCGGCGGTGACCTGATCGGGTTCGTCGACGTGCCGGGACACGAGCGATTCATACGCAACATGCTCGCAGGAGTGTGCGGAATCGACTTCGCCCTGCTGGTCGTCGCCGCCGACGACGGGATCATGCCGCAGACCGTCGAGCACCTGCAGATCCTCCATCTCCTGCACGTGACGCGAGGCGCCGCGGTCATCACCAAGTCCGATCGCGTCGAGCCCGAGCGCGTGCGCGAAGTGCAGGAGGCCGTCGCCGCGCTGCTGCAGGCCACTCAGCTCTCGGGCGCGCCGGTGATGCCGGTGTCGGCGGTGAGCGGCGTCGGTATGGACGGTTTGCGCGAGATGCTCGTGGCCGAGGCGACTCGCAGCGGCGGCCGCAAAACCGAAGGCGAGCACTTCCGTTACGCGATCGACCGCACTTTCAGCGTGTCGGGCAGCGGAACGGTCGTCACCGGCACGGTATTCAACGGCGTCGTGAAGACGGGTGACAAGCTCGTGATCTCGCCGGCGGGCCTCGAAGTGCGGGTGCGCGGCATCCAGATCCAGGGTAGAACCGCCGAACGCGCCGCTGCGGGCGAGCGCTGCGCGCTGAACCTGACCGGAGCCGACCTGGCGGCGGTTCACCGCGGAGACTGGGTGCTCGCGCCCGCGCTGCACCGCCCGACGCGCCGCATCGACGCGCGCGTGAGCGTGCTCGCCGCCGAAGCCCACGCGCTCGAACACTGGACGCCGGTCCATCTGCATCTCGCGACGAGCGACGTCACCGCACGCGTGGCCACGCGCAGGGGCGACGCGGTCGCACCGGGGACGAGCGCGGTCGTTCAGCTCGTCCTCGACCAGCCGATCGGGGCATTGCGCGGCGATCGCTTCATCGTGCGCGACCAGTCCGCGAGCCGCACGATCGGCGGCGGCTTCGTGCTCGATCCTTTCGCGCCTGCGACACGCCGCAGCAGCGCCGCGCGCATGAGCGAGCTCGCGGCATTCGAGCACGACACCGCGGAAGCAGCGCTCGCGGAGCTCATCCGGGCCGGCGAGCGCCCGGTGGATCTCGAGCGTCTGGAGACCGCCTACAACATGACGCCGGAGCGCGCGGCCGAGGTCTATCGCGCCGCCGGGATACAGCAGATCGGCAAGGACGCACGCCTCGGCATCACCGCTGCACGCCTGAAGGCGATCGGCGACGCGGTCGTCGCGGCGGTCACCGGGTTCCATCGGTCGAATCCACAGTCTGCCGGCCAGGAAATCGAGACCTTGCGCGCCGCGACCGCGCCCGACTTGTCCGCCGACGCTTTCACGTCTGTGCTGCGCAAGCTAGCCGACGAGCGCAAAGTCGAAACGAGCGGCTCGACCGCACGCATCCCGGGGCACAACGCGACCGCCAATGCGGCGGACGATACGCTGTGGCAGACCGTTCAGCCCGCGATCGACGCCGCAGGCTTCAATGCGCCGCCGATCCGCGAGCTCGCGCTGCAGTTGAAACTGAAAGAGCCGCTGCTGAAGGATTTTCTGTATCGCAAGGCGAAGACCGGCGCGGTCGTGAAAGTCACCGCCGATCGTTTCTATACCCGCACCACGCTCGCGACGCTTGCCGCAATCGCGCAGGCGACCGCCCAGGCGCAGCCCAACGGCCAGTTCACGGCCGCGCAATACCGTGACTGGTGCGGCGTCGGACGCAGCCTCGCGATCGAAATCCTCGAGTGCCTCGACACCCTCGCGATCACGCAGCGCATCGGCGACGCGCGCAAGATGCGCAAAGACTTCGTTCCCATACTCGGCGCGGCGACTGCCCCGCCGCCTCCGCCCAAAGGCAATACGGCGGCGAATCCCGCGGCCAAACCGGCCGTCAAACCGGGAACGCCGCAGCGGCGCCCGGCCCAAAACTACAGAAGATGAAGGAGCACCATGGCAGTAGCCGCTTATGACGTGATCGTGATCGGGGAAGGCGTGAGCGGGCTCACCGCGGCCGGCGCCCTTAAAGCCAAAGGCCTCAAAGTCGCGACGATCGAAGCCGCCCTCTTCGGCGGCCTCGTCATCAACGTGAACGCGCTCGAGCCCGGGCCCGAAGGCCGCGAAGTCTCGGGCGCGGAGCTCGCCGCCGAGATGATGCAGGCGAACGCCGAAGCGGGTGTGACGAGCATCCAGGAACCGGTGACCGCGGTGCGCAGCGCAGAG